>JBEKRJ010000831.1:0-2834 GCA_049518835.1 Solirubrobacteraceae bacterium | reverse complement strand
TAGTTGCCGTGCGTGAGCTCGCACGCCTTGGGCGGCCCGGTCGTCCCCGACGTGTAGAGGAACAGGCACGCGGCGTCCGGCCCGACGCCGGCGACGCGCTCGTCAAGCTCGGTCTGCGCCCGCCCGCGTCCCCGCTCGCGCAGCACATCGAGCGAGATCGTGCCACCGTCGGCGTCCGCAGGCTGCATCATGACCACGAGCTTCAGCTCCGGTAGGTCCGCCTCGATGGCGCGGACCTTCGCCAGCTGCTCGGCGTCCTCGACGAACACCGCCCGCGCGCCGGAGTGATGCAGCACGTAGTGGCACTCCTCCGGCGAGTTGGTCTGGTAGATCGAGACGACAGTCGCGCCGGCGG
Source organism: Solirubrobacteraceae bacterium (assembly GCA_049518835.1). Taxonomy (GTDB): domain Bacteria; phylum Actinomycetota; class Thermoleophilia; order Solirubrobacterales; family Solirubrobacteraceae; genus Palsa-465. The sequence goes on along the minus strand of JBEKRJ010000831.1, from coordinate 2,479 downwards.
CAAAGGTCGCAAAACAGGCGTAGGTCCACTCCGGCCGCGTGTGCGACAAGATCGCAACCCTGTCTCCCGGCTCGAGGCCCAAGTCGACGAGCCCAAGCGCCAAGGCCCTCACTGTCCGGTCGAGCTGCTCGTAGGAAACCTCGACCCACTCGCCGCCAACCTTGTGCTTGAGCGCGGGCTTGCCGCCGTGCCGTGCGGTTGCCAACGGGATCAGGTCGGCCATCGTCCGTGAGCCCGTGCCAACCATCACATGTATCCGCTTGTTAGTTTTAGCTTCGCGCAAGCTAGCGATTCTAGGGGTACGGCGAAGCTAGGGCCGAAAAGCAGCAGGGCTCGTGAGCACACTGGACGTCGCTCGCTAAGACGAGGCTAGAGGCTAGGCTGCGTCAGCGCGCGGCGTGACCTGGTGCTTGTTAGACGCGTCGAGTTGTTCAAGCCGCGGCGCGTTTATCCGAATACTCCGACTGTCGCGAAGCGGCTGGTGATCGCTGACGCCACGAAGGATTGCGTGCTTTGCGGTGGCCGCGGGGCCGGTGACGGTCTCTCCTGCCATCGTGCGAAAGCACCGAACGACCGGATCGATCAAGAGCGAGATCACGAGGACGCCAGCCATGTCGCACACACCGCAGCCAGTGGCCTCGAGCGCTTCGCAACACAAGTTCAAGCGGCGCTCGCGGGTGGGCGAGTTTCTCAACAGCCTGAACGTGCGTGGCCGCCTGCTGGTGCTCGTTGGCGTTTGTGCGATCGCCTGCGTGACGACGCTGACCGTCGCGACGTATGGTCTGCTCGTCGGGCGAAGCAGCGCCGGTCACGCCTCCATGGGTTTCAATTCCTTCGCCGTCGAACAGCGCGCGTATGAGGGCTGGCTCACCGATGATGACCAGTCGAACATGTCAGCGGCGCTTGCGGCGCTGCGTGATCGTGCTCAGAAGCCGTTGCTGGACGCGACGATCGCGCAGATCGCCGAGGGACACCAGCAGGCGCTCACCGCACTCGCGTTGCTAGCTCGCAACGCGCCCAGCCTGGCGATTCGCCGCCAGGCGCAGCGCGTCACCCGCGATGTGGCCGCCTACAGCCACTACACCTCCCAGGTGCTCGCAGATATCGCCGCCGGCCGAGCGCAAGCCGCGGTGCTGACGATGGCGGTCTCAAACGCCGAAATCTCCAACCAGACCCAGGCCGACTTCGACACGCTTGACACCGCGATCAAGCGGCTTGTGGACGCGATCAAGCCGCAACTGGACAAGACCAATACCGAGGCGCTGATCCTGCTGATACTCGCGACCCTTGTGTGCGGATCGGTCGGGATGGTCGTGCTGCGGCGGATCATGCTGACGATCACCAAGCCGCTGGAGCGGATCACCGCCGCGTTGGAACAGATCAAAGCGGGTGACCTGACCGCTCGCGCGGACGTGCGCCCCGGTGATGAGTTCGCGAAGGTCGCGGAGATGCTTAACTCAGCGATCGCTCACGAGGAGATGACGGTCCATCGCGAGCGGTCAAACACTGGTGATCTGCGCAATAAAGTCGATCGGCTGCTGGAGGTCGTAAACGCCGCGGCCGCGGGTGATCTGACCGTAGTCGTGCCACATTCCGGCGATGACGCAATCAGCCAGATGGGCGCCAGCCTGGGCGGGTTCCTGGCTGACCTGCGCGAGCGGATCGCAACCATCGGCCGCAACGCCGAGACCGTCGCGGGCGCGTCCGAGCACCTGATCGCCACCGCCGAGGAGATGTCCGGCACCGCAACAGAGACGACCGAGCAGGCAACCACAGTGTCCAGCAGCTCTCAGAAGGTCTCACAGCACGTCCACTCGGCCGCGGCGGCCGCCGAGCAACTCACCGCGAGCATCCGGGAGATCTCGACCAGCGCCACAGAAGCCGGACGGATCGCCTCCGAAGCCGTCACCGTCGCGACCGACGCCAACGAGACCGTCGCGAAACTCGCGCGCTCCTCGATCGAGATCGGCGAGGTGACCAAGGTCATCAGCGCGATCGCCCGCCAGACCAACCTGCTGGCCCTGAACGCGTCAATCGAAGCGGCTCGCGCAGGCGAAGCCGGCGAAGGGTTCGCCGTCGTCGCCAACGAAGTCAAGTCGCTCGCCGAAGAGACAGCCGCTGCGACAGTCGGCATCAACGACAAAATCGCACTGATCCAGCGCGACACCGACAGCGCCGAACAAGCGATTCGCCAGATCACCGAGATCATCGCCACGATCGACAACCTGCAAGCAACGATCGCGACCGCCGTCACCCAGCAGAGCAGCACGACCGACGAGATCGCCCGCACCGTGCTCGGTGCCGCCGACGGCACCAACGGCATCACCGAGACACTCAACGGCGTCGCGGAATCAGCCCGCGCAACCTCCGGCGGAGCGACCCAAACCGAACACGCCGCCGAAGAGCTCGCCCGCACCGCCGCCGAGCTGCACCAGCTCGTCGCCCGCTTCGCCGTCTAACACCTAGGCATCGAACGGCT
>JBEKRJ010000830.1:0-2840 GCA_049518835.1 Solirubrobacteraceae bacterium | reverse complement strand
GGCGCGCTTTACGAGGCCCACCACCCGCTCAGCCACGCAGCCACGCTCCGGACGGTCTCCACATTCCCCGCTCGATAGCGGGCCCGTACGACGCTTGCTAGCTCGTGAGCCCGACTCTGGCCGCCTCAAAACCTATCGTTTTGCAGGCGACTTTACATAATGATCATTATCGAGCGTAAGAAGCACGCATTCGCTACTGAGCGCTCCCATCCCGTCCCGCCGATCACGCCGCGCTCGATCCGCGAGCTGATCGTCAGCCACGCCGAGGGCGACCTGCTGGACCTGGAGCCCCTGGACCTCGGGCCGGGTGCGCCTGGCACCGCGGCGCTTGAGGCCGAGCGCGGGCCCGCGCCGCCGCGGCGTGACGCCGCCTAACGCGCCTCCGCCGGTCGCCTACCTCGACTCCTCCGCGCTGATCAAGCTGATCGTGGTCGAGGCCGAGAGCGGCGCGCTGCGCCGTGAGCTGGCCAACTGGCCACAGCGCACCTCAAGCCTGCTGGCGCGCGTCGAGGTCACCCGCGCCGCCGACCGGCTCGGGGCCAGCGCCCCGGCGCTGGCCGTGCGGGTGCTGGCCGACCTGGACCTGCTGGCGGTCGATCCGATCGTCCCCGCCGCCAGCCGGATCGGCGGCGTGCTGGCTGGTAACCGAGCCTCCCCGTCGACGCGGGGCTTCCCGGATCAGGGATAGAGTGCGCGTGGGGTGCTAGAACGGTGAGCTCGCTCTCGATCTGCGTCGAGGTTGCGTCGCCGTCGGAGCGTCTTGTGCACCGCCCCTGCGGCCTTGTCTACCCCGCCGGTGGCGATGGTCGTGTAGATGTCTTTGGCGACTTTGACGGCGAGGCGGTCGCCGATAGGCCAGAGGGTGGCTACCACGTGGCGGTAGCCCGCGAGCTGGAATCCCGCGGCGAGTTGAATCGCCTCATCGGGCAGCCGCGCGCCGGTGCGGGCGGTGGCACACGCCGACAGGAAGGCAAGCTCGGTGTCAAGACGGAGGCGAGCGACGTCCACCACCGTCAACGGGTGCTTCTGATAGTCGTGCAAAAGCAGGTAGCTGGCTGATGGGTTGACGAAGTTGCTCATAGCGTGACAGGCGAAGTGCGTCCATCGGAAACAACGCACCCACTTGCCCGCGCCTGGCGAGCCTTCGAACACGCCCTCGACACCCGCATCGCCGACGCCCAACTCACCGCCTGAGAACATGACTCAGATGGGCGATGTCGTCGCCAAAAAGGTGCGATTTGCAGGCAACTTTACATAACGTACGTTATCGAGCGTTGAAAATTCGACCGCGATCAGCTTCCAGCGCATTCAGCGTCTGCGCTCACGAGTCGAAGCAGGTGCACAGCGCTGGTCCCGGCGACAATCGTGCTCGCATCTGGCGCGGCGGCCATGCTGGCGATGCTTTCCTTGCGCAGCTCAGGGTGGATTGGGACCTCCCTGACTTGCTCCCCCTTGCCGTAGATCCGCAGGATGCCCTTGCGCGCGGACAGCCGCACGTCGACGTCGAGCGCGACGATCTCGGCGATCCGCGCGCCGGCGAAGAACGGAACCAGCAGCGAGCGCCTTGTGCCGCGGCGACCACGCCACCGTCGGCCTGCGGGGTTTGCGCCGTGTCTGTGTCGAGGCGCCGGCGAGACTTGCTATGGCCGACGAACCTGCCCCTGACGAAGGGGTTGCGCTGGCCGACGACGATCCACCCCGAGGACGTTGGCCCCATCGCAGGACGACGAGCCACTGGGTTGGGGCGGGGGGTGGTCGACTTCATCGAGCGGAGTGTCGTCCTCCCCGCCCCGACGAGGACGACGACCCACCCGGGGAGGACCCACCCGAGCGGGACCCGCCAGACGAGGACTCGCCGGAACCGGACGACGATGACCCACCCGAGGAGGAGCCGCCGGAACCCGATGACGATCCGCCCGTATCGAGCGTCGCCGTCTTGTCAGCGGTGTTCGTGTCGGTCGCGTTGGTGTCGCTGATCGTCTCCACGATCTGGCCCGACGCAAGACTGCCGATCGCCGCCGCGGCTTGATACTGGACCTTGCAGGCTGTCGCAAAATCCTTGCTCCGATGATTTGCCGGATTCTGGAAATCCTTGTCAGATCCAACTGGCCCTGTTTTCGGTGCACGGCTCCACGGCCATTTTGCGGCAGCCTGCTTGACGTAGAAATCCTGGCCCGGCGTGATGATCCCGGTCCAGTCGAACGTGAATCCCCCCGCGGTCGCCAAGTAGTTAGTCATCTGGCAGCCATCGGTGCTGTTCTCCGGGCTGCAGGTCCCCACGTACACCGGCCCCGTGATCTTCACGCTGGACGGAGCGGTGACGGTCGTGTCGCAAGGAGACGGCTGGCGGAGACCGGTGCTGTCGGCCCTCTCCTCACGCGGGGCGAGGATGTCCTTGCCCGCCCAGTGTCGCCTCGAGCGCGACCTCCAACTGCTGGCCGGAAAAGGGGCAAGCGCGACACCTCTCCGTCCGCTCCGGCACAACGACCGAACAGCTCCGATGGCCAGAATACCGGGGTTGGCTCGACCAAACGACCAAGATCGTCAACGCATATCCGGGCGAGGGTCGCCGCTTGCGTTAAGGATCCGCCGGCCTGCAAGCCCGTGGGGGAGAATCGCGACAAACGCAAGCGGGGTGCGCACGGCCGGCGACGAGCTCGGTTGAACCTGTATCAGGCTAGTGTGCGGCCAGGGAGGGACGGCAACAACGGCGCGGTCAGGCGGGGCTAATCGCGGCGGGGCAGCTGTCCGCCGCGGACGGCAAGACGACGGTCGCCGAGCTGGACGCCGCGGCCCTCGCCGATCCTTTCGCGCCCACGGAGCCAGAAGTCAACTCGGAT
>JBEKRJ010000829.1:0-2842 GCA_049518835.1 Solirubrobacteraceae bacterium | reverse complement strand
GCGATGACGAGCGGACTGGGGAAGGTCGAGCGTCACATACCTAGCGGCGCGGCGCATCAGACTGCCCGGCGAACGATGACGGCCCCTACGCGCCGAGCAAGCCGGCCGGCGTCAACCGGTGGGAGCGCCAGCCCGCCGACGCGCATCGGCGTGGCCAGCGCCGACTCTCAGCCCGTTTCGCAAGGCACGCCTGAAAGCGAAGCTTCAGCCAGCAACACGGGCTCGTCCTCGCCAGGTGTGCAGCAGACGACCGTCCAGCAGACTTCAGTTCAGGCACCGACGCAAACGCCAGTACAACAGACGCCGGTGCAGCAGGCACCCACCCGCCAGACATCTGGGTCCCAAACGCCGTCCCAGCCCGCCGGTCCGACCGGCCTGGGCACCCAGGTCGGCACCAGCTGCTCCCCCAAATGCAGCTAAACATGCCCGTCAGAGAAAGGCAGCGATGCTGAACCGTCCACTGCATCACATCCGCCAAAACGTCATAGCGTACCTCGCGCTCTTCCTCGCCACCGGCGCGGGCGGCGGCTACGCGCTCGCGGCCGCGAACCCCGACCCGATCACCGTGTGCGTGGATAAGGGCTCGGGTGTCCTGCACCTCGACCGCCACGGGCGGCGGTGTAAGCGCACGCAGACCCGAGTTTCGTGGAATCAAGCAGGCAGCCCAGGCCCGCCCGGACCAACTGGCGCGCCCGCCGTGAGGGCATGGGCGACGGTCACATCCGCCGGGCAGGTGGTCGGCGGTGAGGGGCTGTCGGTGCAACACGTTTCCACCGGCCGCTACCTGATTACCGTGACCCTTCCCGGCTGCGGCGCGGGCGCGGATAGCGCACCCGTCGTAAGCATCTCGAACGCATACCCGCCCAACGGCCAGTACGCCGGCACCTACCCGGTCTCGTGGGTCGGGGACGGGGCCGGCGCGGCGCAATTCGACGTTAATACGGGCCTGGTTGTGAACGCCTCGTATGAACCGGCCGACCAGACCTTTAATGTTCAAGAGGCGTGCTCATGACGCGGGAACTCATCATGCGAGCAGGATTCATCGCGCGTCTGTCGGCGGCGGCCAAGGCCGTCGCAACGTTGATCGTGGCTCTCGGCGTTGTGCTCGTGGCAGCCGCCGCGGCGCAAGCCACTCAAACTCCGCAGCTGACACTGATGATCAATACTCAGGGCGGCGCGGGCTGCGGGCTGCTGGTCCCGTTCGGGAGCTCGGCGGCGCTCTCCGCAAGCCCGTGCAACGGGGGGCCGCTGTCGCTGACCTTTCCTAGCCCCGCCAGTGCGCCCGTCGTGACCAGTTCGGCGCCGCAGCCAGCCTCGTCATCGCCGTTCGCGCTCAATCCGGACTTGGAGTTCGGCCCCGACGTAGCTCAGGGAAGTGCCGGCGGTGGGGTGCCGGCGGGGACGGCTGTCGGCTATCAGATCGACGCGCCTCCCGGCTTCACGTTCACCGGGATGCCCGCTCTGAGCCAGGGTCCGACGAGCGGCGTCGCGACGGGGAAGGGCTGGGGCGGCGCGACCTACTGGGCGTGCTCCTCGACAGCCACTGTGCCGGCGTCGTCGAAGTGCCCGCAGGGGTGGCGCAGCCAGGCGCCGAACAAGGCCGGCGACGAACAGCAAGCCGCTGGGCAGCAGAACGCCGCCACGTTCCCGTACGGGAGCGGCATCTGGGGGGTCGTGATGGTCTGCGGCTGGGCGCGGTGCAGCAATCCCGCCCGCATGACCCTGAACTCGGTTGAGCTGACTGCGACCGAGACGCAGACGCCGACGATCACGCCCGTCGGCGACAACAACCTGCTGGACCAGGCTGTCCCCGGCCGCTGGGTATGGAACGAGCCGGCCTCGCCGTGGAACGCCGCCGTCTCGGCATCTGACCCCTCGGGCATCTGCGGTATATCGGGATCCGTCAACAACAATCAGGTGTCGGATCCGTCGTCGGCGACGCCTGTGCTTTCGCAGTGGCAGCAGTGCCCCGCGAACCCGACATGGCCCCTGTCGATCGACACCCGCGAGTACATCACCGGCGCGGGACAGCTCCCAATCACGATGTCCGCGCAGAACGCGGCGGAGGCCGACAGCCAAATACCAGCCGAACCGTCAGCATCTCTCCCCACCCAGACGGTCGCCGTGGATAATGATCCGGTAAATGTTGTATTGACGACCCCGGATGATCCAAACCCGACGGTGTGGGTCAACCATGCGGTCACGGCCGACGTCACGGCCAGCTCTGGGCCGTCGGGCCTAGGGTCTGTCGTGTGTGCCGTGGATGGTGGCGCGCCACAGTCGCTGCCGGGCGCTGGTGGGCAAACGATGAACGGCCAGGTGACGCTGAACGGCGATGGAGTTCACGTGCTGATCTGCACCGCGTCGAATACCGCCGTGGACCCCAACGGCCTGCACAACACCGGCACGAACTCTATCACCGTCCACATTGATCAGGCGGGGCCGTCGGTGAGTATCGAGCCGGTGTCCGAGCATCCCAACGACCCTACGAGCGTGGTGGCGGACACGAGCGACAGCGAGTCGGGGGTCGCGGGCGGGTCGATCGCGATGGCCCCGGACGGCAGCAGCGACTGGACGAGCCTCCCGACGACGTTCAGCAACGGTCAGCTGCTCGCGCACTTCGACGACTCGTCGCTGGCCGCCGGTGCGTGGCAGCTGCGTGCGAGATCGTGTGACAACGTCGGCAATTGCTCGACGACAACGCAGGCGCTGACCCTACCGCTGCGGTCGGCGGCGACGTCGAACGTCAGCTTGCAGAGCATCAACCCGGAGTGCAGTGCGCCAGCGACGACCGGCCTGCGAGCAGTCCGCCCGCGCTCATCCGGGGGGGTGGGATTAGCTG
>JBEKRJ010000828.1:0-2846 GCA_049518835.1 Solirubrobacteraceae bacterium | reverse complement strand
GGCGGGATCTTGCGGGTCCTCGCCGAGCTCGCGCAGCATCGCGGCGGGAGCTTCGGTCAGCTCGAACGACGACTGCGCCTGTGCGAGGCGCGCCAGCACCGGGGCGAGCTTGAGCAGCGCGTTGTCGCCGGTCTTGGGGAGCGACGCGTGGCCGGCCGCGCCGTTCGCGGTCAGCCGAATGCGGAAGATCCCCTTCTCCGCGCAGCAGACGCCGTAGCGACGCTGCCCGCCGTACACGAACACCTCGCCGCCGCCCTCGTTGAGCAGCATGTCGGAGCGGACCTTGTCCGGATGCTCCTTGCACAGCCACTGGGCGCCGACGTCGCCGCCGGTCTCCTCGTCCGCTACGAACACCAGCTTCAGCGTGCCCGACCCGGGTCGCCAGCCTGAGCGCGCGAGCGCCGCGCCGGCGACCGCCTCGGCTGCGACCTGCGACTTCATGTCCAGCGCCCCGCGCCCCCACAGGAACCCGTCGACGACGTCCCCCGACCACGGATCGTGGGTCCACTCGGACGGGTCCGCGAGCACGGTGTCGACGTGGCCGAGATAGGTCAGCGTCGGGCCGTCGGCTGCGCCGTGGAGGTCGGCGACCAAGTTCGGGCGCGCGTCGCTGACGCCGAGCAGCGCCACGGTGAAGCCGGCCTGCGTCAGGTAGTCGGCGAGGTACTCGATCGCGGGCCGTTCGTTGCCCGGTGGGTTGACCGTGTTGAAGCGAACCAGCCGCTGCAACACGTCGGTCGTTTCACGCTGGAGGTGATCGGCGATCATGTGCGTCGTGAGCGTACCCATGATCGCGCGCGAGGATCTCGAGCTCGCGCTCGAGCTCGCGCGGCTCGCGGATGAGATCACGCTGCGCCGCTTCCGCGCCGAGGATCTCGTGGTCGCGACCAAGCCCGACCTGACGCCGGTCACCGAAGCCGACACGGCCGTCGAGCGGGCGATTCGCGAGCGGCTCGCCGCGGCGCGGCCCGGGGATGCCGTGCTCGGCGAGGAGTACGGCGACACCAGCGGCGCCGGCTCGCGCCGGTGGATCGTCGATCCGATCGACGGCACCAAGAACTACGTGCGCGGGATTCCCGTGTGGGCGACGCTGCTGGCGCTGGAGGTCGACGCCGAGATGATCGTCGGCGTCGTCTCCGCGCCGGCGCTGCACCGCCGCTGGTGGGCCGCCCGCGGCGCCGGCGCGTACGCGGACGACGGACTCGGCTCGGGGCCGCGCGCGCTGCGCGTGTCGGGCGTCGGCGAGCTCGCCGATGCGCAGCTGTGCATCTCTGGGTTTGACGACTGGAACGGGGCGGTGGGGCTGGAGTCGATGCTGGCGCTGTCGGCGCGCTGCTGGCGCACGCGCGGGTTCGGCGACTTCTGGGGCTACATGCTGGTCGCCGAGGGAGCGGCGGAGCTCACGTGCGAGCCGGTCGTGTCGCTGTGGGACCTGGCCGCGCCGCAGGTGATCGTCGAGCAGGCCGGGGGGCGCTTCTCGGATCTCGGCGGCGTGCGCACGGCCGCCGGCGGCGACGCGCTGGCGAGCAACGGGCTGTTGCACGAGGCGGCGCTTCAGAGCGTCGGGCGCTGAGCGCGGCGGCGGTGGAGCGCCTGTTCGGCGACGAGGCCGGGCCACCCGTCCAGACGGCGCCGGCGGACGCGCCGCTGGCGACCAGGATGCGACCGCACGCGTTGCACGAGTTCGTCGGGCAGGAGCGGCTGCTGGCGCCGGGCACGACGCTGCGCCGGGCGATCGAGGACGGGCACGCGCACTCGATGCTCCTGCACGGGCCGCCAGGCAGCGGCAAGACGACGCTCGCGCGGCTGATCGCCGACGCGTCGCAGGCGGTGCTCGAGGAGGAGAGCGCGGTGCAGGCCGGGCGGGCCGAGGTCCGGGCGGTGATCGAGCGGGCGCGCCAGCGGCTGGCGGGCACCGGCGCGAAGACGATCTTCTTCCTCGACGAGATCCACCGCTTCAACAAGGCCCAGCAGGACGCGCTGCTGCCGGCGGTCGAGGACGGGATCGTGACGCTGATCGGAGCGACGACCGAGAACCCGTACTTCGAGGTCAACTCGGCGCTGCTGTCGCGGGTGCGCGTGTACGAGCTCGAGCCGCTGCGCGCCGACGCCATCCACGTGCTGCTGGGGCGCGCGGTCGCGCACGGCGAGTGCGGGCCGCCGGCGCGGATCGAGCCGGAGGCGCTCGAGTTCCTCGCGGAGCGCTCGGGCGGCGACGCGCGCACCGCGCTCAACGGCCTGGAGCTCGCCTGCGAGGCGGCGGGCGACGGCGAGCGCGTCACGCTCGCACACGCCCAGGACGCGCTGCAACGGCGCGCGCTGCGCTACGACCGCCAGGCCGACCGCCACTACGACACGATCTCGGCCTGGATCAAGGCGACGCGCGGCTCTGACCCCGACGCGTCGCTGTACTACCTGGCGGTGATGCTCGAGGGCGGCGAGGACCCCCGCTTCATCGTCCGCAGGATGATCGTGCTGGCGTCCGAAGACATCGGCAACGCCGACCCGCAGGCGCTGGCGGTCGCGACGGCGGCGGCGCAGGCGGTCGAGCACGTCGGCCTGCCCGAGTGCCAGTTCGCGCTCGCGCAGGCCGCGATCTACCTGTCGCTGGCGCCGAAGTCCGACGCCGCCAAGCGCGCGGTGTTCGCCGCGCGCGAGCGGATCCGCGAGCGCGGCGCGGCAGCGCCACCGGCGCACCTGCGCTCGTCGACGCGCAGCGACGGCGAGTACGACAATCCGCATCGCCGGCCCGGGCACATCTCGCCCCAGGAGCTGCTGCCCGACACTGTCATCGGCGCCCGCTTCTACGAGCCCGACGACGCGGAGGCGGCGCTGCGCGAGCGCCT
>JBEKRJ010000827.1:0-2847 GCA_049518835.1 Solirubrobacteraceae bacterium | reverse complement strand
TTCAGCGCCGAGGACGCCAACAGCGCGCTGCTGCCCGAGACGCCGGCGCCGGACACGCCGCCGACCGACGCGGTGAGCACGCCATCCTTGAGCGCGAGCGTCGGCGCGACCGGCAGCACGGCCGCCAGCCCGCTGCGCTGGCGGTCGACTCGCTTGCGGAACTCGCGGCAGCCCTCGCATTCGCGCAGGTGGCGGCGGATGTTGGCGCGGCGCAGGCCGGCCCCGCGCAGCGTCGCGAGCTGCCGGCGGATCTCGCTGCAATCCGTGTCGCGCGCAGCGCGGCTGGCGGTCAGCGACTCTCGCGCCTGGAACACGAGCGCTTTGACCTTCTCGCGCGGGACGCCGAGCACGTCCGCGATCTGGTCGTGGCTGAGCGCGTCGAGCTCGGCCAGGACGAGCGCGGCGCGCTGGTCGTCGGGGAGCCGCTGCACGTCGACAACCAGGTCCCGCAGGTCCTGCCGGCGCTGGACGACAGTCGCCAAGCCCTCGGTCGCCGGCTCGGCAAGCTCGCCGGCGGGTTGCTCGCGCCGGGAGCGGAGCATCGAATAGCAGCGGTTGCGCGCGATCGTGAACAGCCAGGCGCGCAGATGGATCGGCTTGTCGGTGCTCGTCAGGTCGTCGTAAGCGGCCAGGAAGGTGTGCTGAACGGCATCCTCGGCCTCTTCCGGATCGCCCAGCACGTGGCGGCAGAAGGACAGGATCGCGCGATGATGGCGATCGTAGGCGGCCTCGAACGCGGCCACCCGACCCTGCCTGATCAGCGCGACCAGCAACGAATCGGGGGCGATCCGAAGTCGCTCATACGGAACGCCCACCATCCCCCTCGGCGCCGCTCGAGGCACCGCCCTAGCTTCCATGCCGACAATTATGTTGGTTCGCGACGAAAAGGCCAACGTCGGATCGATAAAAGTGTGTCCGAGCGCGCCGGGAGGCTGTCCATGTGTCCGCCCGCTGACCGCGCGCCGCGCCGATCGGTCGGTCAGGCCGGTGGACATGGGCTCCCGGATTCCGGCATTAATTTCCTCGGAAGCCCTCGGGCCCGAAGCTAAGCTCGCGGCGATGGCTCATTTCAGCCACGAGGGGCAACGCCTCGCGTACACCGTGTACGGCCGTGGGCCGCACGCGACGGTGCTGATCCCGGGACTGCTGCTGTCACAGAAGATGCAGACCCCGCTCGCGCGCGAGCTTGCCGGGCGCGGCAACCGGGTGATCACATTCGACCCGCTCGGCCACGGCGACTCCGACCGGCCTCGCGACATGTGGCGTTACTCGATGCCCGCGTTCGCGCGCCAGACGGTCGCGCTGCTGGACCACCTCGGGCTCGAGCGGGCGGTCGTCGGCGGTACCTCGCTGGGCGCGAACGTGACGCTCGAGGTCGCGTCGCTGGCGCCGGAGCGGCTGCGCGGGATGGTGATCGAGATGCCCGTGCTCGACAACGCGATCCCGGCCTGCGTCGCGGCGTTTGGGCCGGTGCTGCTGGCGATGACGCTCGGCGAGCCGGTGATGAAGCCGCTCGCGCGCCTGGCGCGGGCGCTTCCGCGTCCGCGGCTGCCGTTCTTGCTCGAGCTCGCCGGGGATTGGCTGGCGCAGGACCCGGGGCCGAGCGGTGCGGTCCTGCAGGGGATCATCTTCGGGCGCACGGCCCCCGACCGCGAGCTGCGGCGGACCTTGCAGGCGCCCGCGCTGGTGATCGGCCATCCCCGCGATCCCGTGCACCCGTTCTCCGACGCCGGGATGCTCGCGCGCGAGCTTCCCGAGGCCAGGCTGATCGACGCGAGCTCGATCATCGAGCTGCGACTGCGGCCGGCTCGCCTGACGGCGAAGATCGCGCAGTTCGTCGACGACTGCTGGCGCGGTGTGGGCGCGGCGACGCGCCGGCGCGCCGCGAGCTTGTGATCGCAGCGCTCAGCGCGCATGCGGCGCCAACAGGACAGCACACATACGACGATCGCCGCTACCGGGGCGACGGCGGACCCGGAGGGGCGACGATGTCGCGCCCGGTCGGCGCGAGCTGGTCGTCGAGCTCGAGCTGCCAGAAGTAACGCGTGAAGGTGACGCCGGCGCGAAACTGCCCGACGTGCGGCTCGAGCCGCTCGCCGCGCGCCATCCGCACGATCAGCTCGGGGTAGGTGCGACCTGGTAAGGCGGCGTACATCGGCGCCGGGAATGCGCCGCCAAAGCGCGTGTTGACGTCGGTGATGCCGAGTCCGATCTGCTTGTCGCGGAACACCTGGACCGTGCACGGGCCCCGCACGCCGAGCGCCTCGACGACGCGCCGGCCGAGCTCGATCAGCTCCGGATCGCCGATCACCGTCCCCTTGATCGACTCGCCGCCGCGGGACTCGATCATCGTGCGCGGGATCGCGTTCAGGCACCGGCCGCCGAGATCCGAGAGGCAGTCGATCGAGAACTCGGGGCCGTCCATGAGGCGCTGCACCATCGTCGGCTCGTCGACGTAGGCGACGAAGAACGCGGCGTCGTCGGCGTCGTCGGCGCGGTGGATCGAGCGCGCGCCCGAGCCCTGCCGGGGCTTGACCATCACCGGGAAGCTGTCGACCGGCTCGCCGGGCAGCACCGTCGGCGGCGACGGCAGCCCCAAGCGTCCGAGCAGCAGGTGGGCCTCGTACTTGTCAAACGTGGCGCGGGCGATCTCGGGGTCGGGCACGAATGCGGGCAGCTCACCCGCCGCCCGCGCGTGTGCGAGCACTTCGAGGTCGAGGTCGGTCAGTGGCACAACCGCGCCGACGCCGTGGCGCTCGCACAGCGCCTGCAGCGCCGGCACGTAGCCGGGATCGTCGATCCGCGGCACGGCGACCCGGTGGTCGGCCGCGTACTGGGCCGGCGCCA
>JBEKRJ010000826.1:0-2850 GCA_049518835.1 Solirubrobacteraceae bacterium | reverse complement strand
CGCGTTCGCAAATGCCGACGCGCTCGCGGGCCGGTTCGAGCGCGGCGAGCTCGTGCGCGTCTCGGGGCGCGTCGAGCGCTTCCGTGAGGAGATCACGCTGGAGCTGGTCGAGATCAGCCGCGTGACCGTCGACGACGCCGAGCTGGAGCGCTTCCTGCCCACCGCCTACCGCGACCGCGACGAGCTCGAGGGCTTCCTCGAGCACCTCGCGTCGGAGGTCTACGATCGCCGCTACCGGGCGCTGCTGGACGGGTTGCTCGCCGACCGGGCGCTGCGCGCGGCGTGGCGGCGGGCGCCCTGCACCCGGTCGGGGCATCACGCCTACCTCGGCGGCCTGCTCGAGCACACGGTCGCGGTCGCCACGCTCGCGCACGAGTGCTGCCAGCTGCATCCGCGGCTCAACTCCGACCTGCTGCTGACGGCGGCGCTCGTCCACGATCTGGGCCGCACGCGCGAGTTCACCTACGGGGCCGAGATCGGGCTCACCGACGAGGGCCGGCTGCTCGGCCACCTCGTGATCGGCGAGCGGATCCTGTCCGAGCGCGCGGGCGCGCTCGACGACGAGCGGCGGCTCGCGCTGCTGCACTGCGTCCTGTGTCATCACGGTCCGACAACGGCGCCGGCGGGGCGCATCTCCTCGCCCGAGGCGCTGGCGCTGTACCGCCTCAACGCGCTTGACGCAAGCGTCAAGGACGCGTTCGAGCACGGCCTGCGAGCGCCGGCTGCCGGCTGACGGCCCAAACCTCGCGCGTACCATCAGACCCGGCGCGGCACGGGCCTGGTGGCCCATCCGGTCTTCAAAACTGGCAGGGCCGGGCAGCCCCCGGCTTGGAAGGTTCGATTCCTTCGCCGCGTCGCTACAGGGATTTCGGGATTTCTGCGCTACGCAGGGATTCTGTCGCGCCGGCGCGCTGGTGGCGGACTCGTCGAGGGTCGGTCAACGCGGGTCAGGGTCAACGCGGGTCGGCAAAACCCTCCATTTACGGGGCGCGGTTCCTCGCCGGTACTCCCGACGGTTCCCCCAAATGGCCCCTCTGTCGGCTGTGGCTCACGACTCGCAGTACCGATCGGCGCGTCCCGCGGAAGCGCGGTACAGGCGCGAGCGCGTGTCAGAATCGACCGGCGGTGGTAGCCGTGTGCTGCCGTGGCGCGCTCAGAACACGCGTCCGTTGATAAGGACGAGGTCCCAGGTTCGAATCGGGGATTGCGCACTCCTGCAGAATCGCTGAAACGGGCAAACTCTTTCGCTCAGCTTCTGGTCTCTGAGCAGCTGCGGTGCGGGCCCTTAGTTTGGTGTACCAGGGGTGCACGAGAATCTGAAGCGCCCACCCGGCCGAGCTTTAGCGCCACGTCTTGGTGGTTGTCGTGGAGCGATCGCGCGCAGTGGCTTGAGGAGTGGTGCCCTGAGTGTCATGCGGCCCCCAGCTGCGCGGGGACCACCCCAGTCGCCGAAGGTGCGGAAGATCGACGAGTACTGTGGCGCGTGCTCACTGACGCGGCCCGGGCGACGATCCGCTTGGCCTGAAAAGTACCCGATTTGCAGGCCACTTCACATAATGAAGGTTCTCAAGCGCAGGGAACACGTCCGGCGCGTTCCGGTGTTACCGGCTATACTCGGCGGTGTGGCGAAGGTCATGATCTCGCTTCCTGACGATCTGCTGGCGCGCTTGGATGCCCATGCCGCCGAGTGTGGCAGCACGCGTAGCGCGACGGTGCGCGAACTGGCCGAAGCGGCGCTCGGCGAGCGCAAACAGCTGCTCGCGCAGCGGATGCGCGAGCTCGAGGGGCAAGCCAGCGGCCACGGCGGCGAGGTCGTGGACGAGCTGAAGGCTGGGCGGCCAGGTTGATCTTCCTGGACGCGAGCGTCCTGCTCGCCGCCGAGGACCTCGACGATCGCAACCATCAGGGAGCCTGCGCGCTCTTGAGGACCGGAGCGCTGGGAACGCTCGAGCTCGCCGCTTATGAGCTCACCAATGTCGCGGAGGTGCGCTGGCGCGATCCCGCCGCCGGTCGGCGATTGCGCGAGCGCGTGTGGGCGATTGCCGAGCTCGGCGCGCTCGTCCGGGTGGATCGAGCGCTAGCGGAACGCACTGCGGAGCTCACGCGGCAGAACATGATCAGCGCTTACGACGCGGCGTACGTCGCCGGCGCCGAGCGGATCGGCGCGCCGCTGGCGAGCTGTGACGAGCGCGATCTGGTGTCGCGCGGGCTGGCCAACCTCCCACAGAAGCTTCTCGACAGGCCAAGCTAGTCGCTACGGGGATATCGAGCCCGGCGAATCGGCTGAGCGGCTCGGCCGTCCCGCGTCGGGAGCAGCCGCACCGCATGCCCGCGCTTGCGAGCGACGCCGACGGCTAACCGACGCGCGCGGTAGTTAGTTAGTTGTTAGTCAATTACGAGTCGATGTTGTCCATGCGTGCTGCTGGCCGTGGATACGCTGGAGGTGGCCCTGCTGCCAGGCGAATCGTGGCGGGGCCAGACGGACCTCGAACCGTTGCTGGCTGAATTAGGGCCCGCGGGTCCTTAGGCCGAGTGCAGCGGGCTGCGCCCTGCGTACGGCTGCCGCTGGCCGGCCGCTACGACCTCCAAGAGAAGCCGGCCCGGGCCGATCCCGCTTGCCAGGCAAATGCTAATCCGTTCGGGTGCAGCTGCTTTGGAGGGACGTAGCGCGCGAGGGTTCAGGCCGTGGCCGTAGCGTGAGTCCTGGTTGCGCTGTCGTCCTTGGGTGAAGCGGTGGTTGCAGTATTGGTCGAAGTCGTTGTCGCTTGCGATCGCGCGTAGTTTGAGGATCGCTTCGGCGCCGTGCAGTGGCGTGCAGGCCTCGGCGGGCGCGGGTGATGTCCCAGCCGG
>JBEKRJ010000825.1:0-2851 GCA_049518835.1 Solirubrobacteraceae bacterium | reverse complement strand
CTCGCCTGCGTTGCGTGCCTCGCAGGGCCACTGGCCTACACCGCTCAAACGCTGGCCAGCGCGCACACCGGCTCGGTCCCGTCCGCCGGCCCGGCCTCGGCGGGGGCAGGTGGCTTTGGCGGCGGTCCGGGTGGCGGCTCGCTCCGCGCCCACGGAGCGGCTGGCACGGGCGGCGCGGCGAGCGCGGGCGCCGGCACGACGAGCGCCGCGCTGGTCCGCGCGTTGGAGACCGGCGTCTCCCGTTACCGGTGGATAGCAGCGACGTCGGGGTCGCAGAGCGCCGCGTCGCTGGAGCTCGCCACCGCCGGCGACCCGGTGATGGCGATCGGCGGGTTCGACAACGAGGGCGGTCAGCTCACCCTCGCCCAGTTTGAGCGCTACGTGAAGGCCGGCGACATCCACTACTACATCGTCTCCTCAGGCGGGCCCGGGGGCGGCGGCACCGGCGGGTTCGGAGGCGCCAGCGGAACGGGCCGCAACGCGGCTCCCGGGCGGATCGGCACTGCCAGCGGCTCCGGCGGCTTCCCAGGCGCAGCCGGCGGTTCGACCAGCGGCTCTAGCGACTCCAGCAGCTCCGGCCGGGGCCCTGGCGGCGCTGGCGGTCGCCCGGGCACGGGCGGCAGCGCGGGTGGATCAAGCACGAGTTCGATCACGAGCTGGGTCGAGGCCCACTTCACGAAGCAGACGATCGGCGGCGTGACCGTCTACAACCTCACAAAGTCCGCCTAACAACAGTGGACATGCGCGATCGAGGCGACGGTCGAGAGCCCAAGCCCGCACCGCCCCCAATAGCCGCCGAAGGTCTCCTTGGCGTGGCGGATCTCGCCGCGCTCGGCCTGCTCCACTAGCCGTCGCCGGGCGTCTGTGGCGGCTCGTTCGCTGGCGAACCCGCGCTTGGTCGTGTGCGTCCCGTCGCTGCGGCGGTAGACGAATCGCCAGCGAACGCCGTGCGCCGTCTCAGACGAATACACGCCACCGCTGCAGCCGTACCTCGCCGTGTCGGCGCGTCGTGCCGCGGGGGAGACCTCGGCAAGCGCGTCGTCGAACGCGCGGGCAGTTTCCTCGCTCGCGAACCGCCGAGCCCGCCGGCTGCCGGATGCGTCGCGCCACCGAACCTCCCCAGCCGCCGCGGTGAAAGCTCACGGTCACTCGTACGTCCGTCCCGTTGTCAGGGACGCCGGATGGACCTACGCGACGGACGTATTTGTCACGCAACAACAGCACGTCCATCGCCGGACGGACGTCATAAGTCCGCTCAGGGCATAAAAAGCCAAAAAGCCCCGCATATGCGAGGCTTTTCCCAGTACGCCCGAGAGGACTCGAGCCTCCACGGACAATCGGTCCATAAGGCCCTCAACCCGATCTTCTCGGCGTCGATGCCGGTTTTCAAGGCTTTCCGGGCCATCCAGCGCGCCATTTCATTTCGCGCGTTTTGGACGTGTTGGAGAGGGTGGACTGCCACGAGTGTTGCCACGCGCGGCGGCCCGATGGTACGGCTGGCACGGCCGGATCAGGGGGAGGATCGGCAACTTTCTGATGCGGATGCGATCGGGGCCGATCACGACGATGCTGCCCTCGCGGATGGCCTCCTTCGAGTTGGGGCAGGTTGCTGGCCAGAAGCCGCGTCTGATCGCTGGGGCGATGCTGGCTGCCGTGGCGGAAACAAGATCACCGACGGGGAGACTTCGTGACGAGCCGCCAGCAGAGTTCCGAAGTCGGTGTCAGCGGACATCACAAGTCGGCCGTCGGGCGTGGCGCGGTGGAAGATCTCCTCGTGCTGGTCTGCCTACGCTGCGGCGCGTCCCACGCCGAGATGTTGCCGCGCGGCCGCGCGATCGACGCCCAGCGCGGCGATCAGCTCCGCGGCGGGATCTGGCGGCTCGAGCTCGAGGACGGTTAGGAGCACCTGTTGCGGGCCGTTGTGGTGACCACGGCGTATCTCTTCGTACGATTCCTCCAGCGCTGTCTTGGCTGAGGGTGTCATTGGCAAACGGTCCCGCAAGACGGCTTTGAGCGTCGGCCTCGACGGACGTTTGATCGGCTCGTCGATCGGTATCGGTGGTGCGTTGAACGCAGCACGGATGCCGACTGCCGCGAGCGCATCGTGATCCATCGCGTCGAGCGCGTCGCGGGCTGTCTGTAGGTCGCATCCGAGGGCCTGCGCCAGGACTGGCTCCCTGAGCAGCCCGAGTATCAGGTGCTCGGTGCCGACCTTGCGGTCACCGCGGCGCCGTGCTTCCTCGCGAGCGTCGATGTACGTGCTCCAGGGGTGATACGCGTCGGCTGGTTTCGAATGCTTGGTCATGAGAGTCGCTTTCCGTATTTGGCGTGGACTGATTGGCGGGTAACGCCGAGCGCGTCACCGATCTGCTGCCAAGACCACCCCTGCTGACGGGCGGTCGCGACGTGGTCCGCCTCGACCCGTTCCGCGAGCCGGTGCAGAGCTAGCGCGGCGCGGAGCCCCAGCGATGGGTCGTTGGACGCGATCGCGGAGGCGATGTCTTCGGCGTTCATGGCCGTCAGTCTAGATTGACAGCAGACGCTTTGTCAACCCAGACTGACGTCGCGTGGTTTCGGGACGATCGGTCTCCGGTCCCGTGCATCGCGTGTCGCTCTCCCAGGCGTGGACTGGACGCCTGCGCCCGCATCGAGTCCGGCGACACGCTCCCCCTTTGACGCTGGGACGCGCCTTTGACCCCACACAGACCGGCGGTCTCGCTTCGCGCGGGAAGGGTGGGCAGCCGCGAAGCCCTACTCGTGCTCGGCCGACGATTGGATCATGTTGCCCTCCTCGCAACGAACGGCCAGCTACACCACGCATCTCAACCCGAGAGGACATAAGCCGAGAGTT
>JBEKRJ010000824.1:0-2854 GCA_049518835.1 Solirubrobacteraceae bacterium | reverse complement strand
CGAGAAAACCTTCGGTGCGCTTATGGCCCCTGCCACTAGGGGACATTTGGGCGCCACCCCGATCGTAGCTAGACCCGTCGACTGGCACGAGTGCAGCATTGGAGCCAGTGCCGAGCGTGAGCGCGACTGGAAGAACACAACCAGCCGGATCCTTCAAGCAGCACCGACCAAAACCTAACGCTCCATGGATGGACACTATGACCATACGCAACCTCAACATCGGCATCGCTTTGGCAGCGGTCCTAATCGCGACCGTCATCGCCGGGGTCTGCCTCTCATCGAGCGGGTCATCGCAGGCTGCCCAGCCCGCCGGCCAAGCAACTCAAACGACCGAGCAGACGGCACAGACGACGGCTCCCGCCTATCGATTTGTGGCTTGCCAGCAGACCGATAGTGATTGGTCAGCCACGGCCGCTGCATTTACTGCTGCTGACGATCCTGGTACCGAGGCAAATGACGCAAGCCAGCTCGCAAGCGATTTGCAGCAGCTCTCTTCGCAGGCTGGACAAGCCAACGATGGTCAGGAGGCGTACAACTACCTGGGGGCGAGCCAACTGTTTCGGGGTGATGCGGTGGAGCTGCGCTTGACTGGCAGCGTTGCCGCGGATACGGGCAATTGGATCGCGACGGCCGAGCAACAATTGCAATCCGACTGTGGTCTTGCGGGCGGCAACTAAACGCCGAAGCCCGGGCGGGCGCGACAGGCACCGCCGCGGTACAACCATCCAGTGACGGCCGTTACCGGACCGTCAAGGAGGTCCGCAGCTCGTCGGTGGCGGTCTGCTGAGGCGGGCCGGGGTGGCGGTTGCGCACCACCGCGGCGAGGACGCTCTCACCGCCAACCGCGAGCGCCTGCTCGGCGAGTTCGCGCTCGGAGGGCACGTCGGCGTACACGCCGAGCGCGGATAGCGCGGCCGAGATCTCCGAGGACGTGGGGTGCAGCACACCCACGAATCCCGGGCCCTCAGCGCCGGACGCCGTCAGCGCGTGGGCGCGCTCGAGCGACAGCCGGTCGGCGGGCTTGCTGCCGGATTCCAGCATCCGCCCCTCCGCGAGCATCCCGCAGCCGATCGCGGCACCGAACAGCGCGTTGGCCTTCGCCGGCGAGATCGACGATCTGCTCGGCGAGCGCGTCGAGGTGTCGTTGCGCTGCCGCGCGCTGTTCGCGGGCGGCAGCGAGCGCGTCCGCGACCTCGGCGGCGTGGCTGCCGGAGGGCTCGGCCAAGCTGGTCGCCTGCAGCATCGATACCAGCGCCCGCCCAAGCGGCGCCTGCTCGGCGTCCTTGAGCGCGCGCAGCGGCCATGCGAGCTGCGCCGCCTGCCAAGCTGCCGCTTTCGTGCTCGCCGCACCGCCGACGCCAGTGCGTGGTTTGGGGGGGCGCGCGGCAGCGCGCCGCCAGTGGTGACAGTCATGACGTCTGAGGGTGGCATGAGGGTTGGTGTTGCGCATCGGGTGATTCCCTAAATTGGTCGCCCTTCGCATCGGGTAAACCCCTACATTTCTCGGCGATGAGCTGTGGCACCGCCGGTGGCGGGCGATCCGCTGGCGGTGCGGGCCGCAACCCTGAGTTTGCTTGCCGCAGCGGCCGTTGTTGGTGGTGGCCGATGACGCGCAATGGCTTGACGCGCCCTCGGCCGAGGCGCTGGCGTTCGCCGCGCGGCGGCTGGATAGTGAGGGGATGCTCGCGCTGTTCGCGATGCGCGAGTCGGAGCCCGGCGCGTTCGAGCCGGCCGGGCTGCGCGCACTCGCGATCGGCGGGCTGGAGGAAGAGCCCGCGAGAACACTCTTGATCGAGCACGCGGCCGGCCGTACGATCGCGCCTGCCGTGGTGCAGCGGCTGTTCTGGGCAACGAGGATCGGTAATCCAAGGAGCCTCTACGCGCGGCCTGATTTCCGCCCGGCGTGAATGACGATGGGGTATGCGGCCACGAGAGGGCCCTGCGGCGGTTCTCACAATCTGCGCGCGATAAGTCGGTCAGGTCCAGCAGCTGTGCGGTGAGCTCGTGCTGGTGGGCGTCGCTGGCTGCCTGATCGAGCGCCTGGATCGCTTTGCGCAGCGCCCGGGCGGCATCCCGCGTCTCACCGTCGGGGCGGTGCGGGTTGCGCATCGTCACGGCTGCAGCGAGCAACCCGCCCAGCGCGGCGCTGGTCAAAAGGATGCTGTTCAGCAACGGATCCGGCGCACGGCCGCTCGGGCCGGTCAGATCCAGCTTCTGGATTGCCTGGGTGGTGCGGGTCGCGCGCCACTCGAGCAGCGCGAGCGCGTCAAAATCGTTGTGACAGGCGGCGCCATCCAGCGCGCACCCAGCGAACTCGGCTAACTCGCCGGGTCCGGCGCCCGTGGCCTTCGCGTGATGGTCAGTCATGATCGCGTTGCGCTCCGCCGCGCCGATCACGCTGTACGCCAGCTCGTGGCCCACGGACGGGACACTCTCGTCGATCCCAACGCCCACCCCGAGCAGTCGCAGTGCCTTGACGAGATCGCCGATCGACGCGATCGGCGGCAGCTCTTGATCTCCCAGAGAAGTCATATCCGATCGGAAGCCTACGGAGGCGCCGCCGGTCAACGCCCAATCGACTTCGCTCTCAGCGCCAAATCCTGGTCCGTTTCTCCCCGAACCTCGTGGCTGCCAGCCGCGTAGGCGCGCTCGTGTTGCGGCAGCCATCAAGACACCTGAGAGCGCGGCGGCGACTAACGGGCAACGTTCGGGGCAGACGGGCGGATTCGCCCGGTGGCGCGGCGACTAACGGGACGGCGACTAACGCATAGCGTTGGATCGCGCAGACTTGTGGTCGCAACCCCAAGGGGTGCGGCCGGCTACGCCGCCAGCTCGTCGCCGAGCTGCTCGCGCG
>JBEKRJ010000823.1:0-2855 GCA_049518835.1 Solirubrobacteraceae bacterium | reverse complement strand
TCTCTGCGCCGACGGTGCCGCGCTCACGCCAACCTCGTGACAGCGACGTCCTGCTTGCAGTTCATGGACGCGCCCGCGAGGAACCTCAGTAGGCGAATGCAGGCTGCCCCGCTGTCTTGAGACGGCGGGAGTGGGCGACGCCGATGGATGACGCACAGCGCGACGACATCGGCGCGCGCTTACGCTGCGTGCTATATCGTGCGGCGGCCGGCTGCCTGAGGCGGGGCGAGCTCGCTCGGCTGCTGGTCGAGTCGACGACGACCAGGTGTGACGGCCGCGCTGCAGCGGGAGATCGCCGCCGGCCGCGTCAGTACCGGCCCCGCCGCCGGCTTTGTCCGGTACTACGTCACCGACACGCCGGCGACGGCCGCACAGCTCGGCCTCGCGGAGCCCCCGCGATTCACCGCGGGCTGCGGCGGCACGCGTCACCCCATCGCCCTGACTCGCGCCCTCTGGTCGCGCCGTACCTGCGCGAAGGAACTGCGAGCGCCGGGCTGGTGGGCCGCCAGACGGCCGAGCAGCTACGCGAGGTTTGCGCGTCGTTCGGGCTGGACCGAAATGACGCGTAACCACCGTTGAGGGCAGAGTTGGTCAACGGGCGTCGCACGGTCGACTCACCGGGGCACAATCACGGTGGCACGCCGGTTGCACCGTCGTACGACTGCTGTAAGACAGTGGTCGGACGATGGTGATCACGATCGCGAATGAGAAGGGTGGATGCGGCAAGACCGCGAGTGCGCTGAACCTCGCCGTTCTGATCGCCCGCCTCGGCGAACGCGTCCTGGTCGCAGATCTTGACTCTCAGTGCACGTTCACGCGCCAGATCGGGATCGACCCCGGCGCGGTGTTGTCGCGGTCGCTCGTCGACGTGCTCGCCGGCACGATCACGGCTGGCGAGGCGACCATCATGGAGGTCGCCGATGTCGGTGGCCTGGACGTGATCCCGGCGGGAGTCGACCTCGCCGGCGTAGAGATGGGCTTGCGCGACGAGATCGAGCGCGAGCGATACCTTCAAGACGCGCTCGAGCCGGTGCTCGATGCTTATGACCACGTGATCGTTGACTGTCCCCCGAACCGTGGGCTGCTGGTCGTCAACGCGCTCGTGTGCGCCGGCACGGTCCTCGCGCCGGTGAGCTGCGAGGATGAGGCGTCGGTGCAGGGCCTCGTGCAGTTGCGCGCGACGATCGCGAGGCTGGAGCGGCTCCGTGGGTCGCGGTCGCGGTTTGTGTCGCTGCTGACGCGTTGGCAGCCGCACCGCGTGCTCGGCGAGGTCGTCGAGGGCACGCTCGTGGAGCTCGACCTCGCGCCGATCGGGAGGATCCCGGCGCGCGCGATCGTCGGCCAGGCTGCCGCCGACCAGTTGCCGGTCGCGATCAGCGCGCCCGACAGCGTCGTAGCGATCGCGTACGAGCGCGCGCTCGAGCAGCTCGCCGAGGAGCCGGTCAGGTGAGCAACAGGCCCCCCGGTCGTCGCCGGACGCTGACGGTCCACGAGTACGCCGGCGCCGCCGCAGGCGCGCTGGACGCCGCGTCGATGGCTTCTGAGACGTCGATGGCGGCCGTCCCGGAGCGCGTCGAGGAGTCGCTGTGGCAGGATTGGAGCGGCGAGACGCGTGTGGTCAGCCTCAGGCTCCCGGTCGAACTGGACGAGGAGATCGCCGGGCAGGCCGCCCGTACCGGTGTATCGCACGGGTATCTGGCGCGCGGCCACCTGGTCGCGGGCTTCGACCAGGACGACGACGAGGAGGCAGTGACGCGGGCGGATCGCGCGACGCGTGCGCTCACAGTGGGTAAACGCAACGCTAGCCGTCAGGCACAGGCCCAACGATGACGAGCCGGCCGGTTCCCGCTCGCACATGCCCCCTCGCCTCGCAGCTCGCCGAAGCGTTCACCCGCGACCAGTAGCTCTCCGAGCGGCTCAACGACGCCCACGGCGGCTGCGCAACGCCACGACCAGCTGGCGACGCTGCGCGAGGCGCTCTACGTCGTCGGCCAGGCGCTCGATCGCAACAGCACCGGGAGAGATGGGACTCGACCCCGCGACCTCCGGCGTGACAGGACGCGTACACCGAAGAACTATCGAGTACGCAAGCGAACGATCGAGAACAAAGAGCCTGCAAAGCGCCGGAATCGCGGCACAAACACCCTGCAAATGGAGAGGTCGCTGAGAACGCGGCTGCCGAGCAAATGGGTGTGAAATGGGTGTGAGATGGGCGTGAGCACGCGCCGGTGACAGCGCGCCGCAGGACGTGTCGTTGCTCCCGAGGCGAAAGAGGCCGGAGGCCTGGGCGGAACCCGCTCTAGGCGAGCAAGCAGGGGCTCGTGCGCGCGAGAACAGGGCCAGCGTGAGCGAACGGCGTGGGGGCCGAGGCGCCCAAACGCGGTCATCGTGGAAGGCCATGTGGGCGCCGAGTGAGCGGCCGAGCTGCTCGCGTCTGTCGGCACGAGCTCGGCGGCGGTCTCGCTGCCGCCCGCCTGCGGGACTTGGCTGCCGGATCGAGGCGCTGCGCGCCAGCGAGGTGGCCGTCGATGAGGGTGGCCGCTCGGCCACGCGAACGACAGCCGGGTGCTCTTGTAGGCCGCCCCGGAACGGCCCGGCAGCAAGCACATCGGCGACTCCCGCAGCCGCGGCAAACTGGGGCTTCGGACTCGGAAATGTCGGTGGACGGCCGACGCCCCGGCTCTCGCAACTGGCGAGGAGCAGGAGTCGAGGCCGAGCGCCTTGACGACCGCCTCCTTGGCGGCGAACCGGCCGGCGAGGCACTCGATCGGCGACGGCTGGCCGTCGCTGCAGGCGATCTCGCCGGGGTGAAACAGCTCGGCCCTCAGGGCAGGGGAGCGTTCGAGTCGGTCACG
>JBEKRJ010000822.1:0-2858 GCA_049518835.1 Solirubrobacteraceae bacterium | reverse complement strand
GGACGCCGATCCGGCCGTGTGGGTCCGCCAGCAGCGGACCGGGGACGGGCGCCGGTTTGGATAGCGCTTGACTGTGCTGCTCGACACGACCGTGCTGATCGACCTACTGCGCGGCCGGCCCCGAACCGTCGAGCGACTGATGTTGCTTCGCCGGCGCGGAACCGTCCCGCTCACGACGGCGATCAACGTCGAGGAGATCCAGCGTGGACTGCGCCAGGGCGAGCGCGATGCGGCTACGCGACTCTTCGATGGACTTCGGATCGCGCCACTCGGGCGCTCGGAGGGCGCCCGAGCTGGTGACTGGCGGCGGCGGCACGCCTCAGCCGGCGTCACGCTCGCGCAGGCGGATTGTCTGATTGCTGCCGCCGCGGTCTCGATCGGCGTCCCGCTCGCGACGGGCAATCCAAAGCACTTCCCGATGAGCGAGCTGAGCGTAGAGCACTGGCCGGCCGGCGAGTAGGTGCGAAGCGGACACAGGCCATCGCTCGCGCGCTGAGCTGGTTCATCAAACGACGTCTTCCCGGCAGCGCAGCAGGTCGGGCGCGGTCGGGCGATCTCGGGTCTGGAGCAGCGCCTGCTCGCACGGGAGGTGCTGGTCGGTGTTGAGAGGGCTCGACCGGACGTCAACCGACGAGCTGATCGGACGCCAGACTGCTGCCGATGTTGCCGTGGTCGGCAGACTGGCCGAGGCAGCAGTCGGGCCAGCGGAGGATCTTTCGCGGCTGATCGGCCACGCCGGCGAGGACAGGCCGACGGCGATTCTGCTCGACGAGGCGCACGCGATGGTTGACTGGCCCGCCAACGTGCTGAGCTCGCTCACCGCGGTGCTGCGAGGCAAGCTCGGTCTCGGCGTGGTGATCGCCTCTAGCGACACCGGCGCGCTCGAGCGGCTCACCGAACGTGAACGCGGCGGCCCGCTGCATCTCGTGGGCAGCCGGATCTCCTGCCGGAGATCACGCCGGCGGTCTGGCTCGGAGCCGTGCGCGACGGGTTCGCTCGTCTGGAGATCGAGATCACTGAAACGACCCTGCAGACGCTCATCGAGCCGACCCGTGGTCATCCCTACCTGACCATGTGCCTGGCGCGCGACAGAGCACACAGGCTGATGACCGGGACCACGGCACTCAGCGGTCCAGGCCCAGAATCAGCTTCAGCGCGCTTTCGACGGCACTCAATGTCTGCGCGCTCACGCTGCCAACCCGTCGCAGTAGACGGGTGCGTGCCACGGCTCTGACGGCTCGCAGCAGTCAACGAGGTGCTGGCGAACGTTGCCACGCGATCACCGTAGCTCCGGCGCGCGGACCAGGGACACCCCACACGCCATGATCCGCACCCTTACCGACCCGAGAGCCGTCACGCTTCGGTTTAGGTCTCGGCAGGCCCCAACCGCCAGCCCATCCGCCACCCTGTCGCCGCCTGGATCGATGAACGTAGTATTCATTATCGAGTTCGCTATGGAAGCGCTCAACCGGCCACGCCCGCTACAGGATGGTCGAGGTCGAGGCGGCCGCGACGGGGGGTTTATGGCCTGAGGTCGGGCGGAGTGGGATCTCGCTCTGCTCGCTCGATGTCAGCGAGCTGATCGTCGAGATGGGGAACATCGACCGTCGCCGTGGCCCAAAGACTTTCAAGGGTCGGGTCGGTGGTACTCGCGCACCACAACGTTTACGTTGGGCGATCACGTCGCGCCACGGCACTTGCGGATGGCGCTCGCGCAGATCGGGCGACAGCGCCCTCGCTGCCTCGCCGAGAACCGCGAGGTTGTAGGCGACGGCCTGCTAGGCGCTGCGATCGGTCTCGAACGCCTTTCTGCCGGCCGCCGTCAGTTCTCGGATGTCGGCGAACCCAGCGCGCATGTCCGCGAGCCGGCGATCGTCGCAGCGGAGACTCAAAACTCGAGCGCTTCGCGTTCGATCCGCTCTACACCGCTCACGCACGCTGTCTGATGTGTCGCGCAACCCCCCGCTGCGCACGACGTGCACCCGGCAGCCGAGGAGCTCCTGAAGATCGCCCTGCAGGGCCGCCTGCTCGAGCAGCCCCCGCTGTGCATCCATCTCGACGAGCAGGTCAAGATCACTGTCCGGCTGCGCGTCTCCCCGCGCGACCGACCCGAACACGCGCACCACGCCCGCTCCGTGGCGAGCCGCTAGACGCTCGATTTCCCCGCGGCGACGGCGCAACCCCTCAAGGCTTGGCGCGGGCCCGGTCGGCTGCGGGTAGGCGTCGAGTCCGCGCCGGCGCCCGAGCTCGCGCCCGAGCTCGCCGAGCTCGTGCAGCGCCGCCTATCCAGTGTCGCTTCGATCGCTCACGCGCCTTGAGAGTAGGTGGTCAGCGCGCCGACTTCACGGGCTATGAGGGCAAGTCCGCGGCGATCGACGCGCGCACGGGCGAGGTCGTGCTTGCGGACGAAGACCCTCAGGTAGTGCTCGAAGCGGCCAAGAAGCTCGATCACGTCTCAGTTCGCGGCCGGGTTCCGTACCCGGGCGAGCCGCAGTACGTTGGCCTTGGCTGACCCACCTTGAGATCGAGCGCGATCGACTCGCGCCTGCGCTCCAGGAGATCAACCGCTGGAGCGCCAGCTTCACCGCTGCTCGTCATCGGCGTCGAGCCGGTCCGGGTCACCTGGTTCGTCGCTGAAATCCGCGTCATGCCTTGGTACTTGGTGAATCGATGCGCGAGACTCCGCCTAATCGCAGGTCATAGCGTCGGTCCGCCTCGGCCACAGGGCGTCGGGCTGGGCGACAGCGTCGATGCTGATGACCTGAGGTCGCTGTTTATCAGCAGGCCAGCGGCTGGTCGCTACCGTGGCGGCAGCGTGTCAATCAGGGCGCGAACCGCATCCAGAAACCGCGTTGCCA
>JBEKRJ010000821.1:0-2862 GCA_049518835.1 Solirubrobacteraceae bacterium | reverse complement strand
CACCGCCAAGCGCGCCGCCAGCAAGCCGCGCACGCCGCCCAACCGCAGCTGCTCGGAGCATCAGCGGGCCGCGGGTCTGAGCGGGGCGTGCCGCTGGTCGTCCGCCTCGCGCGCGAGCGCGACCGCAGCGACGGCGACGACGACGGCGGCTGAGACCGGGGCCGCGCGCCCCGCTTCGACCTGCCGTTCCCGATCCTGACCGCCCCTGCCGCACAGCCCCTCCTTGCTGGGGGCTGTGGCCCGCTGCCCGCGTCCGCCACGACAGCCCCGGCGGGCGTCGACAGCCGCCCTCGCGGCGCCGTCGCCACGCCCGATCGCCCGATCACGGCCTCCGCGAGGCTGCATCGGCGCGCTTGCGACTCGTTTCTCGCGGCCCGGCGGCCGGGTCTGCGGCCGGCGCGATGCGATCGATCGCGTGCACGGATGCGATCAAACGCGACGCGCGAAATAGATCGGTCGCGTGCACGGATGCGACCCAGCGCGCGCCGGGATGCGATCGATCGGGGGCCGCGAAGTTGATAAGGACTGTCGTTATGGGCGTTTCCAGGCGGCTGCGCCGCCGACCTGTCCCTTCAAACGACTTGCTTGACCGGACCGGCCGACACCGGGATCGTCGGGGTCGTGCCAGATCCCCAGCCCGAGCCTGATCGCCGGCGCGAGTCTTACGAGCAGCGCGAGCGCCGCTACCAGCTAATCGCCGACGCGGTTGGTCATGGAGCCGACCCTGGCGAGATCGCCCGGGCACTGAGGGTGTCGCGTCGCTGGGTGATCCCGATGATCGGCGCCGCTCGCCGCTGGCAGGCGCGCCGAGACGCAGCCGACGCCGATATCCGCGAAGCGCTGCGCGCCGACCAGCTCTACGAGCTGTGCTACGCGGTTGACCGGGCGGGCGGACCGGTCGCCGCCGAGCAGCTCTCAAGCGGGCCGCTCGGCGCCTCGGCCTACTGGACGACGGGGTTGGACAGCGACGATGCTCCAGGAGCCTGTGAAGGACGGGTCGATCCGGCGACTGTGGTCAGGCTCGTTTGAGCGGACAGCGCTAGGCGTGGACAGATGCTGCTGGCCGTGGCAGTCGCGCGAGCAGCGAGTCGAGCTTTGGATCGACGGCCACGAGCCGATCTGGAACGGATACGAGCAGGCGCGCGCGCTCGCCGAGCGAGCCGCGCTGCAGCGCTGGAGAGTCACCCGCATCCGGCCCGGCGCCTGCGACGACGACTGAGCGTTGAGCGGTGTCCGCGACCACGCTTCTCCCCCCGCATAATCTCGACGCCGAGCGGTCGGTGCTCGGCGCGATCCTGCTGACCGCCTCGCTCGCGCTCGAGCCGATCGCGCTCGAAGACCGATTGGCGCCGGGGCACTTCTACCGCGAGCAGCACGCGCTCGTGTATGAGGCGATGCTCGCCTTGCACCGCTCGCGCGAGCCGGTCGACACGCTCACCGTCGCCAACCAGCTCGCCCAGCACGGCACCCTCGACCGCGCCGGCGGCAGCGACGCGGTCGACGAGCTCGCCGGCTGGGTGCCCGCCGCCGGCCACGCCCGCGCCTACGCCCGGATCGTCCGCGACCACGCCACCCGCCGCCAACTCCTCCGCGCGTGCTATCAGATCCAGCAGCAAGCGCTCGAAGGTCACGGCGACGTCGACGGGCTGCTGGCGGATGCGAGCAAGCGCGTCGGCGACCTGCTCGAACAGGCACTCGCGGCAGGGGTGGGACCGATGCACGAAGTGCTGTTCGACGATGCCGCCGAGCTTCACGACCTCGCCAAGCAGCCTGAAGCGATGATCCGACTCGCGACCGGGATCCCGCGCCTCGACGAGGCGCTGAAGGGGATGCGGCCGGGTGAGCTGATCATCCTCGCCGCCCGCCCCTCGCAGGGCAAGAGCGTGCTCGGGCAGCAGATCGCGACCCACAACGCGCTTGCCGGCCACGGCACGATCCTGTTCTCGCTGGAGATGTCGCGCCAGGAGCTCGCCGACCGCCACTTCGCCGCGCGCGCCCGAGTCCCGTTCGGCAAGATCCGCGCCGCCGCCCTGCACGACCGCGACCTTGACCGGATCACGACCGAGGCCGTCACCTGGGCGAAGAGCACGCCACCGCTCATGATCTGCGACCGCGCACCCTTGACCGTTGCGGAGTTGCGCGCCGAGGCGCTGCGCTGCCGCCGCCAGCTCCCCGGCGGCCTTCGGCTGCTCGTCGTCGACTACCTGCAACTGCTCTCGCCCGCGACCGAGGGGCGCCACACCAATCGCTACGAGCAAGTGTCGGAGATCAGCCGCTCCCTCAAGACGCTCGCCAAAGAACTCGCGGTCCCCGTGCTCGCGATCGCGCAGCTCTCCCGCGAAACCGAGCGGCGCCCCGACAAGCGCCCCCAGCTCTCGGACCTGCGCGACTCCGGCGCGCTTGAGCAGGACGCCAACACCGTCCTGCTGCTCTACCGCGCCGACCGCTACGACGAGCGGGTTGAGCCGGGGCGGACGGAGGTGATCATCGCCAAGGCGCGTAACGCCGAATGCGCCACAGTCGAGCTCGAGTTCGAGGGCGCCTACCAGCGATTCCGGTCGCGGGTGTGATCTGACCTCCTCACGCACACGCCCGCGGATTGGAGCGCGTAAGGCAGCAGGACGATTCGCCGCGCGTTCGGGTTCCGTGATCGCTTTTCCGTCAGCTGCTTCGAACAGGCTCGCCGGCCGCTGACGCTTGATGAGCGGCAGTGGCGGGGTCGTTGGCGAGGACTTGGTACCAGTAGTTCTGTCCGTAGCGGCTGTCCCACGCATCGCACTGGTTGCCTCCTACCTGCACTGGCAGGAAGTTGTGAAACCACATCTCGATCCATTCGGCGTCAGACGGAATGGTGATGTCCGC
>JBEKRJ010000820.1:0-2865 GCA_049518835.1 Solirubrobacteraceae bacterium | reverse complement strand
GATGTAGAGCCCGCCGCCGTCGAAGTAGGAGACTGCGTCAAGTGGTCGACTCATGCAAGGAAACTCGGGAAGATGAAGAGCGGTCGCGGCTTCTCTCACAGAGGATATGAGCACTCGCAGCGCGCGCGAAGCGCGTGTGCTCGCGCAGATTCGATGGGGGCGCATCTGGTGGTGCGCAGGGCGGCCGCGCTGCGGTGTTACTGGCGACGGGTTCGCGGGCGCGCCCGTGGGCGGATCGTCGCGGGCGCAGCGGACGGATCACGTCCCAGAATTGCCCTGGCGCGCGAGCAGCTGCGCGAGCCTTGCGGGGTCGGCGGGCGCCAGGCGGTCGAGGAGCGCGCGCAGCTCGTCGGCAGCGGTCTGCTGGGGGGCTGGGCGGCGGTCGCGCACGGCGTCGATCGCGTGCGGGGGGAACACGCGCCGCAGGTAAGCGTCGGTGACGCTCAGGTTCGTGCGTCCGAGCACGTCGCGGATCGCGGGCAGTGGCACGCCCTCCACGCACATCTCGACCGCGAGCGTCGCGCGGAACACGCCGGCGCTCGACCGCACCCTTGCGCGCGAGGCGGCGCAGCAGGTGCCGGACGCAGGACTGGTCGAGCTGGCCGCCGTCCAGCGTGCAGAACAGCCGCCGCGGCGCGCGCGCGGGCCGGCGCTCGTCGCAGCCGCGCGCGGGGCGGACTTCCAGCCAGCGGGCCAGCGCGTCCTGCGCGTCGGCGTGCAGGCCGACCGTCCGCGGCTTGTCGCCCTTGGAGCGGCGCGCGCGGATTACCGGCCGGCGGTCGTCGAGCTCGTAGATTGCGGCTAGTGTCCCTCAGATGTAGACGTCGCCGATACTGACTCGCACCAAACGAGGATTATCGCTCGTGTAGGAGACCGTCCCACATCCTGATTTGGCGCGACCAGGGGCGTCCTTTCGATCGGGGCGAGCGTCGTCCCCACGGCTACGCTCCGGCTGTGAGCCCGCCCGAGCCGATGTTGAGCACTTCTGCGCGTCGGTGGCCGGGCGGCGGCGAGTGGGTGCTGCAACCCAAGTGGGATGGGTTTCGGTTGCTGATCGAGGTCGGCGCCGATAGCCGGGTGCGGGCCTGGTCGCGCCACGGCACGAGCCTTACTGGGCGACTGGGCGAGCTGATCGCTGCGTTTGCCGATACACCGGCCGGGTCGGTGTTCGACGGTGAGCTGGTCGCGGTCAGTGAGCGCGAGGGCCGACCAATCCAGGATTTCGCGACGGTCGGCCGGGCCGTCCTGCGCGGCGACGTCGCCGAGGCGGAGCACCTGCGGTTCGTCGGCTTCGACCTGCTGGCCCTGGCCGGCGAGGATCTGCGCGGCTGCCATTGGCGGGAGCGTGATCAGCGGCTGGCCGAGGCGCTTCCCGTCTGCCGGCCGGTGCGGTGGATCGAGTCGCGGCCGGCGACCCAGGCGGCGCACGCGGCGCTCGTGGAGCTTGGGTTGAGGGCACAGTGCTGAAGCGACCGACCTCGGTCTATCGATCTGGGCGGCACGGCGTCTGGCTCAAGCACAAGGCCCGGCACACGGCCGACGGTGTGCTGCTGGCGGTCCGCAAGGACCGAGACGGGCGATGGCACGGCGTTTGCGATGTCGGTGGCCGCCGGGTTGTTGCGCTCGCCGGCGCCAGCTCGATCGACCAGGTCGGCAGGCTCGTGAGCTTGGTCTACTCGCGCGTCGACGCCGACGGCGGCCTGCGCGAAGTCCGGATCGCTGCGCCCACGGGCGTAAGCGTGGCCGCCTGAGCGCGTCGACCAACCTCTTCGAGGGGCCCGCTGAAAGGCTTTCCCGTGCCGCTGCGTACCGCTAGCACCGCCCCGTACCGGGCGCTTTGGGATCCGATGCGCTACTCAAGGACTCGAGTAGTGCCTTGGACGTGCTCGGCCCGCCACCCGCCAGAGCCTGAAATTCGGAAGCCTTGCCCGAACCGCGCGACGACGAGGTTGAGAAAGGGCGTTCGCTCAGACTCGGTCACCACGATGAGCCCGCGGTCGTCGGCAAGCGTCTCATCCATGCCTCCAGCAGCACGCCTCCAGTCGTCCATGTAGCTGTCTGTCGGGAACCCGAGCGCGCGCTTGCGTAGGCAGGTTCGTCCACGTAATGGAGGCTTCGCTCGACGATGGTGCGCACCTCCTGATGCACCTTGATATTGGCCTGGACGGATTTACGCAGCACAGCCATCTCAGTTTCGGTGTATCGAATCTCGCCCTGGTCTTTGAGCTTTGCCTGCTGCTCGTCCCAGAGGCGCTTGCTCCATTCGTACCACATCTCCATCTTGGCGCTCACGGGACCATAGAACCGCTCGAGCGCCTCGCCGAGCCAGACCCGCCGTGCGCTGGCGCGCTCGCGCCCGCTGGCGAACGGGTCATGAGCGCGCTCGCTATCGCTCCGACGAGCCCGGCTGCTCCAAGTTGTCCGAGGGTCGAGAGGAGGCTGGCTGAGACGTGATGAAGGGAGAGGTGCGCGACGGAATGCCCGGGCTCACGGTAGCCGCGCATACGTGATGAGTGGCGTCCTCTGTGCCGCCGGCGGGTCAGCCGCAATTCGCCCGCTGGCGCTACGGCCGACTGCGGGTCGCGGTCCCGGAGCGGCGGCCACGGGCGCTCTGTGCAGCCTCGGCGGCCTCTCGGGCTTGACCGAGTTCTGCGGGCGTCCGCGCCTCGATCGCCGGCTCGGGCACGCCGGCGCCAACGAGCCGTGTGCGCAGCTGCTCGCGGCGCAGCGGATGATCCCGCGTCGCCTAGCGAGGTCAGGTTCGGTCGCCTCAACGCAGCCTCTTGCTCGACGGGTTGGGCGAGCGTCGCCTGGTGACACGGTTCTTATCATTGACGACCCACGATGTCCTGCAGCCCGTCCGAC
>JBEKRJ010000819.1:0-2867 GCA_049518835.1 Solirubrobacteraceae bacterium | reverse complement strand
CAAACCTCTCAAGCTCGGTTGGCGTGATCTGATCCATGTTCTCCGTAGCCTCCGGTCAGACAGCCAACGCAGCGGCTTGGTGCCGCAGCCACGCGACAGCGTCCTTGCGCAAATCGCGATGCGATCCCGGGATCGGCTCGCGGCTCGCGGCCGTGCCGGCGCGGTCATGACCCGCGAGTGCGATGGACGCGCCTCGGTTTCGCTCGCCAAGCTCACCCGGCGACTGTCCAGCGGCGCGGCGCGGCGCGCCGTCAGGCCGACCCGCGTCACCGCCCGGCGCCGTGGGCTCCCGAGCGCGTGACACCCCGCAGCCTCGCGGTCGCTGGCGCATCGGGTCGCCGCAGCCAGCGCGGCCATTGCGCGCCGCTGCGAGCGGCAGGCGCGTGTCTACCTCGACCGCCGCGTCGGCGTAACCATCGACCCTGCCATACGGACGGCCGACCGGACCGTGTGCAACTCGGAGCGGCCGGCGCTGGCGTGATCGATTCCGCGCCGGATCCGCTGTCCTCAACGACTCGGGGCGTCGAGAGATCCCGCTGTGTGCGGATCGGCGCGATCCGTTCGCGATCCCCTTGGGACTCTCTGCGGTGACGGTGAGATCGTGCTGCGCAACGAATAATGCGGTCGGTTGCGGGCGGGGTCGGACGCGTGCTGTCCAGGGGTCGTTGCGCTGGGGGATGGGAGGCGTGGGCGATCCGCGGACGCGTCGGTGGCGAAGTCCGGGCAGACGTCCGCGAGCGGCCCAGAAGCATGCTGTCGGCGGCTTGAGGTTCAATCCCGCTGTTCGCGATTCGACTGTCCGAGGAGGAGTGCTCCGTGCCGCTTACCCAGACCCAGCTTGCTGCTGCCGTCGCCGACCGTGCTGGTTTGAGCAACGCCGATGCCAAGCGCGTCATTGGCGCGCTAGAGGAGGTCGTGCTCGAGGAGCTCGGCAACGCGCAGAAGGTGCGGATCGGCGGGCTGGTGCAGCTGACCGTTCGCGTCAAGCCAGCCCAGAAGAAGCGGCCAGGTCGCAACCCGGCAACCGGTGAGCAGATCACGATCGCCGCCAAGCCCGCGAGCGTGGACCTGCGCGCCCGGCCGCTGGCCAAAGCGAAGGCAGGTCTGCCATCTGTGCAGAAGGCACGCCGCCGCCTCGCCGGGTAAGCGGCCGGGAACGCGCGCAGCGGCCCGCTCGACCTTTGCCTGGTGCACCACCGGAACGAGCATCGCCGTGGGAGTGGATGTTCACGGCGACAGGGGCGTTGCAGTCCGGCGTCCTTTAGGGCGGCTTGTTCGCGGCGCCGGTTGCGGGACGGTCGCTGCGGGACGGTCGCTATCGTGCGCGTCCTTGGTGGATCCGTTCGCTGGACTTGGGGTGCAGGTGCGCGGCGCGCTTGAGGCTGTGCCCGAGAGCGAGCGGGCGCTGCTGGAGCTGCGCCTCTCCTGCCCAAGCCTGGGCGAGCGGGAGGCGCTCGTCGCGGCGCGCCTGCGCATCTTCGTGTTGACGTGGGATCCGCTGGGCTGGATGGGAGATCGAACGATCGGGTGGGCGACCGCCACCGGCGACGGCGACTGCTACGAGGTCGTGCTCTACCTCACGCTCAAGGACGCCGTGCGCCGCGCGCGCGACCACGGCGAGAGTGTCGCGGAGGTGATCGGCGAGTTGGTCGGCTCGGTGCTCGCCGTCGGCGGCGCGCACCACGAGCTGCTGGTGTCGGGCGCGTACGCGCAGCTGGCGTACGCGGACGAGATTCCACCGCTGCTATCCCAGGTCGGGTCGGCGGCAGGGCCGTCGGACGTTTCGCTTGAGCTGGTGTCGGCTGGGTGGGAGCCGATCGGGCTCGGCGCGATCCAGGACATCGTTCAGGAGCACTACGGGCCCGTTGATCTGGACCGCTCGCCGGTGCGGCTGGCGCCCGCGCGGGAGTCCGCAGCCAGTTGTCCGGCGTGCGCTGGCGGGCGGCTTGGGTTTCCGGCCGAGGTCGACCAGCAGCGCTCAGCGATGTGCGCCGAGCACGCCGAGCAGGCAGGGGTCATCATCGACGAGCGGCTGCGGCGGGCGCCAGCGAGCAACCGGGTGGGCTGGGACGCGATCGTGGGCGCGTCCTCGATGCTCTCAGAGCCGACGTTCGGGCTGCCGTTGTGGCTGCTGCGAGACCTCGAGCGCGCGTCTGACCGCGACCCGCGGACACCCACCACCGAGCAGCAGCTGCGCGCCGACGGCGAGCTGGCGCTCGAGCTCGCCGAGCGTCTGGCCGGAAAGCCGGACGCGTTCATGGAACTGATGATGGAGGATGCGCTGAGCGACGCGTGGTTGATCGACCTGCCGATGGCGCTCGCCTCACGCGGGCTCGTCGACGAGGCCGTCAGGGTCGGTGACGCGCTCGCGCAGCTCGACCAGAACAACCCGGCGCTGTTCGCCAACGACGTCGCGGTAATCCTCGCGGAAGCCGGACGTGGCGAGCAGGCGCTCGAACGCGTCGAGCGGAACCTGCGCCGCTTCCCCGACGACATCTGGACCCAGATCCACGCCGGCGACGTGCACCTCGCCCTGTCTGATCATGCACTTGCCGAGCGCGCGTTCCGCGACGCGCTCGCGCTCGCGCGCGTCCACGCAGACGCCTCTGAGATCGCGGACGCCAACGAACGGCTCGCCCAGCTGCTCGCCGACCAGCCCGGACGCGAACAGGAAGCCAACGCGATCGCGCAAGAGATGCACCGCGCAGCTCGCGCCGTGCACCAACGGTTGCGGCTCGCGGCCAAGATCGGACGCAACGACCCGTGCCCGTGCGGCAGCGGACGCAAGTACAAGCGCTGCTGCGGAGCCAGGTGACCAAGCGCACCAACACCATCCCGCCCAAGCTGCAGCCGTGGGTGAAGGCTCG
>JBEKRJ010000818.1:0-2879 GCA_049518835.1 Solirubrobacteraceae bacterium | reverse complement strand
CGGCTCGCGCGGCGCAGTCATCACGTTCACCACCCAGCGCCGGCCACGGTTAAGCCCAACCGGTGACCACTAAGGCAGCGGACTCGCGCGATCACCGTTCTCACGGGTCGAGTTCTACCGAACCGTGTCGCTGGCACTGGAGCGTTGGTTGCTCTCGGCCTTGGATGCGTTCGGGGCTGTCGTTCTCAAACCCGGCCGGAGCGGATAGATAGTCGGCTCGCGTGCCGCGCGCGCCGATCGCCGTGTTGTCGGCGGCTGGTGTCGCCACGACCGGTGGTTCGGCGACGGTTTGAATGGAGACCGTGGATGCACCGGCGTATCGCGCGCCTAGCCTAGCTTCGGGCCGGTGACGTCCGGTAGCAGAAGCGTGTTCGCGCGAGACCCGGCGCTCGGTCGCGTGACGGCGGCGGGTCGCGGCAGCCGGAACGCCGCGCGATTGTCCCAGCGTCCACCAGTGCGCGATCGGTAATGCGAGCCGCCCGCGTGCCGAAGCCAGCTTGTATTGAATTAGCGCGTGGGGTCGACCGGGGGTGAGCCCGGCTGCTGCGGTGTCGCGTTGGTCAGAGGACGCGGTATTGGCCGGCGATGAACAGCGCGATGTGTTCTTGGAGGTTGCGCGGGCCGGCGTTGGCGAGCGCGATGTCCATTTCGCCGTGGCGGATCGTTGCGGCGGCGGCGATGTATCCGGTGGCGGTGGCGTCCATGACCTTGGTCTGGTGGTCGTTGTCGAGCTTGTAGACCACGACGCGGTAGCGCGGGAGGCGGCGGCCGGGTTGTGGGGTCATGGGCCGCGGACGGGCTGGCGCGGGTCGCTGGCTGGTAGCTGGCGCGCGTGGCTGGTCGGGATCGTCAGCGCGGTCGCGATCGTCGCAGCTGGGTCGCGTTGGAGATCGGTCAAGATCGTGATCGGGTCGGTGTGTTGTTGGCGGGCGGTGCGGATCACGCTCATCAGCACCTGTTGGGTGTCGGCGCCATGCCAGGTGCGGTTCCCGCCCCAGTGCTTGCGGTTGACGACCGCTGGGCGGATTGCCTGCTCGGCGCGCCAGTTCGTCGCTTGCACGCCGGGGATCTCCAGGAACGTGAACAGGTGCTCGCGCTCGTTTGCGAGATGCGCCAGGAGCTTGCGATTGGGGTCGTGCGTCGGGCTGCGCTGAAGGAGCTTGTCCAGTCGCGCTTGGAGCTGTGCGCGGGCGGCGGCAAGCGAGTTGGCGTCCGGGGCGCTTGCGGCGGGCTGTCCGCGTCGGGGTACCGGGAGCGCCGGGAGCGCTGAGCGGGCCATCCCGGCGAGGCGCGCCAGCATCGTCGGGCCGGGCGGGTCGACTGGCCCGACCGTGACGGGGTCAAGCTCGACCGCGTGGCCGTCGATCACGTCGGGGTCGCTGCCGCACAGCAGGCCGGCGTGCTGGTCGCGGACGGCGAGCGCGTCCAGCAGCAACTGGCGGACGGCGTGCGGGACCCTGGCCTGCCCCGCTTGAGAGTCAGCGATCAGCTCGCTCGCGCGTCTCAGTAGATGCGCGAGGCAGGTTTGATGATCAGCATGCGTAAAGCGGCGATAGGGCGCCCACCCGTCGCGCTCTAACACCCCGGAGAACTCTTCGCCGAGCACGATCTGCGCCTGCTCATAGCCTCGGCCGTCGGCGATCAGGTACACGGTCACGCCGTCGCCGACGAACACCCACAGCCACTGACGCGTTCCGCACACTCGCCAGCCGGTCTCATCAGCAGCGACCGCCGCGCTGGCGCGCACGCCCTCGATCAACGCCTGATACGTCGGCTCGGCCACGGCCGCGAGCCGTGCCAGCGCCTGATAGAGCCCGCCCGCGGTGACCTGCAGCGCGCACACCTCGCCGAGCACCTTGGCGGCCTTTGCGACCGGCAGCCCGAGCTCCTTGTTTAGCTGCGCGGCGAGCGCGACCGCGCGCGGCCCGACCTGCGCGCCGGCCGCACCGAGCGCGTCTGAAGTCTGCAACGGATGATGGCCCTGCGCGCGACGACCGCACCGCCGGCAGCGCCCGACCGCGACCCGGAACCGGCGCACATGCGCGCGGACCGGCACCACAATGTCCTCCTGGTACTGGTCGGCTTCGCGCTCGAACTCAAGCTCACCACCGCAGCACGGACAGCCATCGGGCAACGGAACATCGATCTCCTCATCGACATGATCAGGAACCCCACGGTGCGCCTTGGTGCCGTACCCCTCGCCGCGCTTGCGTCCCGGACGCTTGGGATCGGGCTTAGGGTCATCCTTGGAGAACGGCGCCGCCTGACGCTTACTCGCCCGACGCAGCTCCTCGACCTGGCTACGCAACCGCTCGACCTCCGCCCGCAACCGCGCGTTCTCCGCCCGCAGACACACGCCCCCCCAAGACCCCGCCCCCGCCCCAGCGCGACTCCCGCGCAAACGACCACGCGTAGGTGTAGGACCCGAACCACAACAAGCAGGGCGGCGACCCATCACTGCAACATTCGTTGCAGAACAGCCAACCCCTCCCCGGGCCAGCCCCGGCCGTCAGAGACCCGCTAACGCAATACGGTCGGGCGAGAGTCGCGCAATCCGCGCGAAACAAGTGGGGCGGTTGCAGCCGAGGCGATCCTCGCGACTCGATCAAAGCGGGGCTGCACTCCAGATGTCATCCCGGCTCCCGTAACGTTTCCGGAACGGGGGTGCCATAGGTTGGCGTCCCATCGCCGATGACCGACGCGCGTGCCATGCAAAAGAAGTTCCGGCTATACGAGATCGACCGGCTCGTCAGCAGACATCAATCAAGATCAGGCAACCTCTAGGAGCAACATGACCAACTTCTCGCGCCTCCCCAGGCTCGCCCTCACCATCGCTCTCGTGGGGACTGCGGTGGCACTTCTCGCAACCCGTGCTGCGT
>JBEKRJ010000817.1:0-2879 GCA_049518835.1 Solirubrobacteraceae bacterium | reverse complement strand
ACCTCGGAGACGATCCGCAACAGCGCGCCCGCCTGATCGGCGCGGACTTCCTCCAGATCGCGAAAGAACGACCCGCCGGCCAGCTGACACTCCGCCAACGACAACACCAGCTGCGACGGCGAGCAGCCGCGGCGGCGGACCTTCACCGGCCGCGCCCGGCGCTCGGACGACAGCTCCCGGTCGATCCGCCCCTCAAGATCAACCGCCCGCGCAAGCTCACCCGCGACCACCAGCCCGCCGAACCGCACAAGCGAGGGATCGGGGTCGCCGATCACGATCCGTCCGCGCCAACTGTCACGGTTAGCAGCGTCACCCGCAGGGTGACGCCACTCAACTTCGCTGGCCGGCGTGAACACCCCGCCAGCGTTTCACACAAGCCGGACGGAAACCCCCGCAATTGCGGGGGTTTCTGCTTTCAGCCCGTACGCGTTAACACGTTCTTAACCGAATTTCGGATCTTCGAACCTCGGCCTATCGACTCATCTAGGTCTGATTAGCGCCTATGGGAGCTTCGGCTCGCTGTCTGCCGCACCGTGCGGCGGGCAGGCGCTGGCGCTTGACTTCCGGCCGCCGCTGGCGGCCGCTGCTCTGTCTGCGCAGCCGATCAGCAGCGTTCCGGATTTCGGGCTGGCGGGTGTCGTTGGGAAGGGGATGAGGGTCGGCTACATGATCAACGCGCCGGCCGGGATTGCGATCACGAGCGCTACGGTGAGTCCCGGCCAGACCGCCGGCATCGACGGCGGCCACGGGTGGAGCGCGTATATGTTCCGCAACGGGAACCTCCAGTCTGTGCGCGGCTATCAGACCGCCGGAGATGCGCTTGACACCGACAGCGGGTTCAGCAGCGGCTATTTCGGCGTTGCGTTGCAGTGCGTCTGGCCGCGTTGCTCGAATCCAGCTCAGGTAAATCTCAATCTGATCAAGCTGACCGCAAGCGAGAACCAGGGGCCGACGATCACCCCAGCCGGCGATGCCACCAACCTGTGGACCAGGCCGGCCGGTGGGTGTGGAATCAGCCGGGTGCGTCGTGGGGCCTGGCGCTCGACGTGCAGGACATTACGGGCGTGTGCAGCCTCACCGCTCAGATTGGCGCGATCGCGCAGTCAGATGATCTGCCCGCCCCGACGGACTCGAGCTGGCAGGAGTGCGCTGAGCCAGCGACGTGGACGATCCCGGTGGACACACGCGACGCGGTCGCCGGAGCCGGGGATCTACCGATCACGATCGAGGCGACAAACGCCGGACAGGTCAGCACGCCGCTGTCTGAGACGCTCCAGGTCGACGACGATCCCGTCACGATTGCTCTGAGCACGCCCAACGACCCCAACCCAACGGTGTGGGTCAATCACTCCGTGACGGTCGATGTGAACGCTGCCGCTGGCCCTTCCGGCTTAAGCGCAACGGAGTGTTCCGTGGACGGCGAAGCACCCCAAACATACCCGGCCGGCGGGGTGATCGTCAACGGCGATGGGGTCCACACGATAACCTGCACGGCGTCGAACAACGCCGTTGACCCCGATGGCAACCACAATTCGAGCTCGAGCTCGGTGACGGTTCGCATCGACGAGGCGCCGCCGGCCTTGAGCTTCGAGCCGCAGAACCCGAACGATCCTGCCGGCCTCGTCGCGGACGCCAGCGACCAGGAGTCGGGCGTGGCAGGAGGCACGCTCGAAATTGCGCCAGCCAACTCTAACAGCTGGACAGCGCTGCCGACCACCTTCGGCGGCGGGCAACTGGTCGCCCACTTCGACGACGCCGGCTTGCATGGCCCCTACGTCTTCAAGGCGACGTCGTGTGACAACGTCTCAAACTGCGCCTCGATTACAAAAACGCTGATGGTTCCCGTGCGAATGGCGGCAACATCCAGTGTAAGTGTACAGGCCGGCAATCGGCAGTGCGCGAGCGAACCGTCCAGCACACCCGCACCGGCAGCACTTCCGACAGCGCCGCGCACTTCCGGGGGCGTGGGCCTCGCGAAGGCTGTTCTCCGACCGCACGCCCACAAC
This sequence comes from Solirubrobacteraceae bacterium, assembly GCA_049518835.1. GTDB lineage: Bacteria > Actinomycetota > Thermoleophilia > Solirubrobacterales > Solirubrobacteraceae > Palsa-465. The sequence goes on along the minus strand of JBEKRJ010000817.1, from coordinate 873 downwards.
GCCCGCACCGCTCACCAGCCGCGTGCGCGCGAACCCCGCGCCGTCGCCCGTCTCACGACGTTCCACGCGGGCGCGTGCAGCACGGTCGTTCCGACACTCGCCAGTGACGCCAGCGTCGCTTACGGGGAGCCGGTCACCGTCCACGGCGTACTGATCGGCAGCGCGGGTCTGCCGCTCGCGGACCAGCCCGTGAACGTTCTGACCGCACCCGACAATGGGTCCGGCGCCTTCGCTCAAGCCGCGTCCGTCACCACGGCGGCGGATGGCAGCTGGTCTGCGACGCTGCCGGCGGGCTCGTCGCGGATCATCCAGGCGGCGTACCCCGGCTCGGCGACGATCCTGCCGGCGACCGGGCAGGCGGAGGTGGTCACGCCCGCAAAGGTTGTGCTCACGAGCGTCACGCCGGACCGGATCGGCTGGGGCGGCACCGTTCGGATCACCGGCCAGGTGCTTGGCGGGTACGTCCCTCAGAGCAGCAAACTGTTGCGGCTGGACCTCGGGCCGGCAGTGGACGTCCGCGTGCACAAGATCCAGGGGATCCCCAACATCTCTGCGGACGGGCAGTTCAGCACCATGTTCAGGTTCCCGCGCACATCGATCGGCATCGCACGGCTGTGGTTCACCGTATCGACGCTCACAGAGGCCGATTTTCCATTCTCGCCCGCGCCCTCACAGCGGCTGTTCGTGACCGTCGGCGTGCCCCCGCAACGAGCCGTCACGCATCGCCGAGACCACGCACGCCGTAGTCGTGTGGCTGCCGCGCTCGCCCGACACAAGCACGATCAGCCTCATCCTCGCACCCGACGCCGACGCCACCATCGACGCAAACGATGACCGCCAGTCACAGCGGCGAGCACGACACCCCGTAGGGGG
>JBEKRJ010000816.1:0-2885 GCA_049518835.1 Solirubrobacteraceae bacterium | reverse complement strand
GTTCACGGCTCCCTTCAGATAGCAGAAGATTCCGTCGTGGATGGAGGGATTTCGCTCAGGGCGGCGAGCATCGGAGGAGCCCTCGATTGTACTGCGGCTACGCTCGTGGCCGGGTCGAACGGCTATGCGTTGTATGCGGACCGCATGCGCGTTGGAGCGGACCTGTTCTTCGCTGGTGGGTTCTTGGCGAAGGGACAAATCCTCCTCGAATTCGCGGTCGTGCACGGAGATTTCGACTGCCGGCAAGGTACTATAGAACACGAACACCGCACCGCACTCGACGCCGCCCAACTCACCGTCAAGGGCGATGTTCTATGCTGCGACACGTTCTTCTCGAAGGGTACCGCGACTTTTGTCGGTGCTGCTGTTGACGGCAAGATCGACTTCACAGATGCGCGGCTAGTGAACGGAACCGCACTCGCGTTGTCTCTGGAGCGTGTGGCGGTTAGGGGTAACCTCAGCCTGAAGGCGGCGACGATTGATGGCGGCGTTGACCTTCGGTTCGCAAGTGTCGGCGCATTCGAGGATCATGCTCGAGTCCAACCGACCGAGGTGTTGATCGAAGGTTTTACGTATCGGTCGATCGACGGTCGAGACGTCAATGAGCGACTGAAATGGCTTGACGAGTACAGCAAGAATTCCCCGCAGCCATATGAACAGCTTGCGCGGGCATATCATATCGGGAACAGGGACGCGAAGAAGATGCCCGTCAGACCGCGGTTCGAAAGCGACGGCAAAGGCGGAAGGAGCGGAACCTTGCAGGTAGGGTGTGGGACGGTGCGCTGGACTGGGGGGTCGGCTATGGCTACCACACCTGGCGGGTGTTCTTGTGGCTCGCTGCGATCCTAGCGGTGGGCTCGGTGACCCTCGCAGTCGCTCACCACCACCACATGTTTCGTGCGATTAGGCCGAGTGGACAACGACCGGACTTCAGCCCGGTCACCTATGCGCTGGACACGACCATTCCCGTGATCAACCTCAATGAGCGAGTCTCCTATGCGCCAAAGGGGTACGCACTAGGCATTGTGCTCTTTCTTACCGTCGGAGGCTGGCTACTTGTGACGCTCCTCGTGGCAGCGGTGAGTGGGTTGACGCGACGGGAATGACGCGGCGACATCCTGTGCTCCGCTGATAACATAAGATCCATGGCGCTAAGGCCTCCAGGTTCTCCCGGCTACCCGATGAAACCGCCTCCAGCGCCCAAGCCGCGGCCGAAGCCAGTGTAGGTTCGACGTCCGTACGAAGCGAGCCGGTGCGCACCTGTCGCCGTTGCCAAAGCGACGTGGCTGCCGGGCCATGCTTTGAAGTGGAGGAGGCGCCGATCGACGGAGCCGCACGGTCTTCCGCGGGCATCCGAGCGCTCGCCTCTGCGCAAACGTCCTGTGCGTCTTGCGCATGGTTTGCCCAGGTCGCGCGCCGGCGGGCCGGGCGGATGCAACCTCACCCACAGGAACCCTCGGTTTGGGCGGAGCGCGATCGCGCAGAGGCGACCCTCCGCACGATCCCTTGGGTCTCGGGCCGGTGGACGGCGCGGTAGCGCTTCGGGGAGATCCCGATCGTGGTCAGTGGGCGCGATCGGCGTCTCGGCGGACGATCGCATGCGCCCAACGGCGGCCGTCAGACCTGCCGCGGGAGGACGCCTCCTGTCGACGATCGCGGAAGCGTCGTGGCGGTTGCTGGCGATCGAGTCCGTCTGCGAGTGCAAGCGGCCGCGCGAATGCCACCGCTTCGTGAAGGGGCGGTGCGATCGAGACCCGGCGAGACGATTGCCACCGCCGCGGAGGGATGCGGCGCCGGGCGGGTCGCGGCGCCCGGTTTCGCCGACGACCGAGCGCGGAGGGTCGATTGCGCAATTCGGGTGGGAGCCGTCGTTCCGGTCGCTCGCACGACGTGAGAGCGGTCGGATCGGCGTATGGGCCTCGCGGCGCTACCGGTCGGCATGGCAGTGCGTGCTCGCGAGCGTCGGTTCACGGCTGGCTGGGGGTTGTGCCTGGAGGTGGTCGCGACGCGTCCGCTGCGGTGGCGGTTTCGATGCGCCGCGCGGTCTTGCGATCGGCGGCCCTGTCTTGGAGCTGTTTGGCTTGCTGCTCGATTGAGACGATGACCTCGGGCCGGTTGCGGCCGAAGCGCTTGAGGTAGAGACGCTTGATGTGCTCGGGCAGGGGCGCCTTCCAGGGCTCTTGTCGGTGGTTGTCGAGAGATCCGAGTTTCGTTGGGTTGAGCCCGAGTTCGCGTGCCATCTGCACTTGCGCGTGCGAGAGTCGGTGGCGGTTGCGCGCGTTCACCCACGCCTGCAGCTTGGGCGGGATGGTGTTGGTGGGCTTGCTCAGCTGGCTCCGCAGCAGCGCTTGTACTTGCGTCCGCTGCCGCACGGGCATGGATCGTTGCGTCCGATCTTGGCAGCGAGCCGCAAACGTTGGTGCACGGCGCGAGCCGCGTGGTGCATCTCCTGCGCGATCGCGTTGGCCTCCTGTTCGCGTCCGGGCTGCTCGGCGAGCAAGCGGGCGAGCCGCTCGTTGGCGTCCCCGATCTCAGAGGCGTCTGCGTGGGCGCGCGCGAGCGCGAGCGCGTCGCGGAAAGCGCGCTCGGCACGCGAGCTGTCTGAGAGGGCGAGGTGCACGTCGCCGGCGTGGATCTGGGTCCAGATGTCGTCGGGGAAGCGGCGCAGGTTCTGCTCGACGCGCTCCAGCGCCTGCTCGCCGCGTCCGGCTTCCGCGAGGATTACCGCGACGTCGTTGGCGAACAGCGCTGGGTTGTCCTGGTCGAGCTGTGCGAGCGCGTCACCGACGCTGACGGCGTCGTCGACGAGCCCGCGTGAGGCGAGCGCCATCGGCAGGTCGATCAACCACGCGTCGCTCAGCGCATCCCCCATCATCAGTTCCATG
>JBEKRJ010000815.1:0-2886 GCA_049518835.1 Solirubrobacteraceae bacterium | reverse complement strand
GTTTGAGCTGAAGCTGCATGAGTTGCAGGCGCGGTTGGGCCGGGGCCGGTTCTTGAGCCGTCCCGCGCGGGGTCCGAGTCGCTGGCGCAGCACGTCCATCCGTTGCTCCAGCGCGCCGTTCGCGTACGGGTTCGCGGCTGGGCGGGTACCGCGACCACATCGGGAGCTGGGCGAGCACTCCCGGCTTGATCAGCCGCGCAGCGTCCGCCCCCCGGTGGCGAGCGCCACAGCGTGGCCGACAGCTTCGGCACAGTCGGGGGGAGGCCCCTGCCGGCCGACGTGTCCAGCAGCTCTGCCAACCCCAGCGTGCGATGTACAGAACTCCTGGGAGCGCCTGTACAAAGCCGCCTGCGACAGCGGTCCGACGCGCGTGGTTAGCGGCGATTTGGTCCAATTGAAAACTGCCCTCATCAGGCGACCTCCGAGCAGTCAAGAACGCGAACGCGCACTTCTCCGACGACATCCTGTCCTCGCTCCTCAACGAACCGCTCCCAGGTAACGGAATCTTCTGGTCGAGCGTCGCCGGCAAGACCGACCAAGCCGGCAACGCCTATCCCATCCCACTCCGCGTGCTCTCGTTCGAGCAGGCATACGAGATGCGCGACAAGGACGGAAGCCTCGGCCCGGTCGACAACTACGCCGCGAGACTTGCCGGCAGCTATTCCGAAGGGCTTCGCCGAGCGACCGCGGCCGCCGGTCGGGCGCAGACCGGCGACCAGCCCCCGCAAGGGAGACCCGGTGAGACGGCCGACGGGACCGCAACGGCGCCCGACGTGCCGGCTGACGTCGAGGCCGAGGAGTCAGACATCGAAGACGTCGACGGAGAGGTCGATGCCGACGAGGTCTACCGGCAAGCTGCCATCGAGTACTTTCGAAATGACGAGCAAGCGCAGCGCTGGTTCCGTGGAGAAGGGCGAGCGGCACCGTGGATGGCCGTACAGTCTTCGCTAATGGCGGGACTGCCGGAAGGAGCCGTCGCGGACCCCAGGGGCTGGGCATTCGAGCTCGTTCCGACCGCGCTCGACGCGGTATTCGGACCGTCGCAGTGGTCGACGGAGAAGCGCCAGAAACGCGATGACCCCACCCGGAACGTCACTTGGGTTGTGTTGACCAGCGCCTGAGCCGGCGCCGTAGTTCTTTGGCTGGCGACAGCCATGCCGGTGGGGACCGCAAGCAGTCCGAGCGGGGCCGTCGTCAGATGACGGCCAACAAAAAAAGGGCCCACCGTGAGTTCCGGGGCCCCGCGCCCGCCGGTGTGTCGGTTGCATTCGGCTTGCGCCTACTAACCGAGACCAGCGAGGCAACAGAATCTCAGAATCTAGCAGGTGCTTAGAAGATTTGAAAGCAGTTCGCGTAGGTCCGACCCTTGACCGTCCTGGCTGTCGGGTTGCATGCGCGGATGCTCGCGAAATCACCGGCGAGCTTTTGAAGACTGGTGTCCCCTTCGGCCGCTCGTCTGCGGACCCCGGCGACAAGGTCGGCCACTTGCACGCCCTCATTCGCGTGCGAGCTCGCGTAGTAGACGGACGGGATGCACGTTCAGCCGCTTGGAATTGACGAAGCTCGACACGCACTGGCTCACATGCTGGTCGTGCTGATGGGTCGACCAGTCGGCTACGGTCATGCCGACCCGGTCCAGAGCCTCGCACTCGACGGCGAGATGCTCAACGAGCGCTTGGAGCTGCAGCGGCGTCGACGTCGCAAGCGTCATGGGATGGTCGGTGGTACCTGGGCTTTCGGGCTTCTGCAAACTCTCCCCACCCACGACTCACAGCAGCGGGTGCGAAATCTTCTCGATTTCTCGATTTCGCCCCGCTGCAGGTGTTTAGGGCGCGGGCCCTTAGCTAAAATCGCGTCAGTGTTACCTCGCTCTGCGCTGAGGTGACGGAGGGTTGGGCGGCGGACCGGGGGGTCATATGCAGTCTCGAGTGAGCACGACGGGCGAGCCGGTGGGCAGCGTGGGCTTCGACATGTTCTGGGAGCGCTTCGAGGCGCGCGTCGAGGCGGAGGATCCGCGTCTCAGCCAGCTTGCGGCGCAGGAACTTTTCGCTGAGCTGATCGAACTCGATCAGGACGCCGCCGACCGCGAGCTGAAGCGCCGTCTGCCGCGCCTCGGCTATGCGGTCGTGCGGTCGCTCTTCGTCGTGATCTACGGCCAGATCCCACAGGGGCGGGAGCCGGGGAACGATCGTGAACGACGGCTGGTGCGGCTGCTCGGGCCGGTCCGCCAAGCCGAGCTGGCCCGACGCCCGCCCGAGGACAATCTGACGGCGGCGGACTTGCAGGCGGCGCAGCGGTGTGCCGGGGCCGACGCGACGGTGATGGGACTCTCCCCGCTTGTCGCCTCGGGTCAGGGGACCGACGCGCAGCTGGAGGAGCTGAAACGTGCGCTCGCGCAGTACCAGGAGGTGCGCGCCACCACGCAGTTGTCGTTCGGCGGCGAGCGCTTGGTCGGCCCCAAGATCGCTAACGTCCTCAATTGGCTGGCGCGGGCTCACGCCAATCGAGGCGAGCGTGTCGAGGCGGAGACCCAGTTCAAGGAGGCCGCCGCCGAGTATCTGGCCGCCGGTGACGAGGCGGCGTCGGCGCAGTGTCGCGCCAAGGTGTTCGAATCGGTGCAGGCGCGGATCCCGGATGCCGACGAGCAGCTGCGCCGGCTAGCCGCCGAACTGGACGCGCTTCCGGCGAGCAGTCTCGGCCATGTGCAGACTCAGGTGGCGCTAGCCGGGCTGGCGGTCGAGCACTCAGATCTGTACGCCGCGCGCCAGCGGATCGGCCCGATCGAGCTCGAGCTGGCCGGGCTCGGCTACCCCATTGCTGTGCCGGAAGGGCTCGCGAGCACCGTGACCGGCTGGGTGCAGGCCGTACCGGTCTCGGACCCGCCCA
>JBEKRJ010000814.1:0-2887 GCA_049518835.1 Solirubrobacteraceae bacterium | reverse complement strand
ACCTATCTCGGGCATGTCAGCCCGTCAGATACGTACTGGTACCTGTCCGCTTCGCCAGAGCTGATGGCACTCGCCGCTGACCGCAGTTACAGCCCCGACCTGAACCCAGTCGAGCTGCTCAACCACGACGTCAAGGCGAGCGGTGGGCCGCAAGCGTCCCCGCACCCTCACCGAGATGATCGAAAGCGTCACCGACTACCTCCACGGTCGTCAGGAACTGCCGCACATCGTCAAGCGTTTCTTCACTCATCCAGCAACGGCATACGGCGCGTAAACCATTTGCTGGCCGGGGTAATATCGAGCACCGAGACCCACAGGCCGCCGGGGCACGCAACCTCGCTTAGCTCGCGGCGGTTCGTTGGGTTCTCTCAGGTTCGCACGTAGCCCGCTACACTCGCGACCGCCCAACCATAGCGATGATGCCTTCCTCGTTGACATCCGGCTACGAGATCAGCTTCGTGACGACAACGGTGACCCGCAGCAGTGATGGCTGCGGTCAGTGCGACTAGCGCCACCGTGCCGATTCTCGCACGTAACTGGGCGAGGCGTGGAACCTCTCCACTACGACGCAGGCGCATTCCCGGCACCGCGAGCCGAAGACCACCACACAGGTCCACAAGACGCCTCGTCAGACCATCCACGATGGACGGCTCGTCGCCCTCGGCCCGCACCTTAATGAAGTCCCGACGCTGAAGCCAGACTGTCGCGGATAGACGAGGTGGGGGTGGCACGCCTGCCTGCAGTCCGCCGCCGTACAAGAGCATTACAGACTTGACTCGGCGGATGGTAGTCGGGTCAAGCTCCTTGATGAACTCATCGGGGGTGTCGTATCTGCCTTCTGCGCCCTTCTTGTACCTCACAAATATCGAGCAGCCCTGGTCCGCTCGGCTCGCTGACCGCACGCTAGCTTGGACATCGAGAGCCAAGCGGCGGAGATCGTCGGGGGTTCCCGACCACCGGCTTGCGTGGCGTGTCCTTATATGCTTTGCCATCGTGATCGAGGAGCCTACGTCAGACAAAAGCGTGCGTGTCAACTCCAGCGTTGACCTCGCTTTTACCGCTCGCGGGCCGCTCTGGTCAAGTCGCTGGCACTACCCCGGTCGCGGTTTGCGGCGATTGGGTCGCCGGTAGACCCTCGCTGCTCCTGTCCGATACCGGCCGGCCGCCCGCTGGAGGTAGCGACTGCTGCTCTGGTGCTTGCAGGATCCGGGCGTCTGGCTAGCGAGTGGGGTCTCGACTCGGCCGCCGAGCGCTCGCGTCTGCCGTGCGCGCTTCCCGCGCGTTGCAGGGCAGTCCGCGTTACGCCCGAGATGCCCGGCGCGGAATAGAGCAGGGCTTGCGCCGAGATCCGATCACGGGTTCGAGAGCAACGGTCGCCACTCCCGGAGCACGCCGCCTAACAGGGTCACGGCGGCCGATGGCTGCTCGCTGCAACTTTTGGAGCGCCGGCGCGGGCGCCGAGTCGCTGCTCAACAGCTTGCGACTTGCGCTCTTTCGGGGCCATCCCGGTCTCTGAAATGATGGATCCGATGCGCCGCGATGATCGATGCCGTGCGGTGGTACTGGTGCTGTTCCTGGGTGTGCTGGTCGCTGTGCTCGTGTCTGGGTGCGGTGGAAGCAGCACCGCTTCACGTTTGCAGAGCCGGCTTCTATCGGTCGCGGACCTGCCGGCCAGTTGGTCGGCCGTCGCGGTCAGCGCGAGCCCGGCGAAGGTGACCGACACGCCGTGCCTGGAGCACCTGGCCAAGAACCGGAAGGGTTGGAGCTACCGGACCGCCGGCTTCGTCGAAGGCAAGTCGATCCCCAACCTCGGCGAGGTCCTCGCGACCGGCGCGCGAGTTGAGCAGGTGTGGGACGGCTTCGGCGCAGCACTCGCCAACTGCCGATCAGCAATGCTGAAGTTAGGCACTACCACGGTCGAGGCGACCGTCCGTCGGTTGGCCTTCCCGCGGCTCGGTCTCACATCGTCTGCGTACGCGTGGGCGTTCTCGCTGGCTGGAATCAGGCTCGGATTCGACCTCGTGCTCTTCCAGACAAGCCGCTATGACGGCTACCTCTCCTTCGCCAACCTGGGCCAGCCGGCAACCGCCACGGTCGAAGCGTTCGCACGGGCGGCGGTGGCGAAGGCGCAGACCGGCGCCACAGCCCCAGTGGCCGACAGCGTCTCGATCGCCTCAGCACCGGTGCGCACCGCACACACCCGCCTGGGAACGGTCGGGTACCGCGAGATCGGCAACGGTCCGCCACTGATCCTGATCACAGGCTACGGTGGCACGATCGACAGCTGGGCCCCACAGTTCGTCGACGCTCTCGCCCAGCAACACCACGTCGTCACCCTCGACAACGCCGGCATCGGCAAGTCCGAGAACCTGCCCGCCCCGTTGACGATCGACGCGATGGCAGACCAGACAAGCGCGCTGATCGACACGCTCCGGCTCGGACGCACCGACGTCCTCGGCTGGTCGATGGGCAGCATGATCGCCCAAGCGCTCGCGGTCCTGCACCCAAACCAGGTGCAACGCCTCGTGCTCTGCGCCAGCTACCCCGGCAACGGCACGACCATCCGACCCTCCCGCCAAGAACTCAACTCGTTCGAAAGCGGCGACCCGCAAGAGGTCATGGCAGCTCTCTTCCCGGCCGACCAGACCGCCGCGCAGAACACCTACCTCGCGGCGATCTCCAGCTATCCACCCGCCCCGCCCGCTCCGGCGGACGTGCTCGGCGCGCAACGCCACGCGGTCGATGCCTGGTGGAACGGAACCGACCCGTCCGGCACCAAGCCAGCCACGATCACCGCGCCGACGCTCATCGCCGACGGGACACTCGACCGCCTCGACCCGACCGCCAACAGCCAGACCCTCGCCAAGCTGATCCATAACGCCGAGCT
>JBEKRJ010000813.1:0-3271 GCA_049518835.1 Solirubrobacteraceae bacterium | reverse complement strand
CGGCCGCCACAACTGCCGGATCGACCAAGGCGGCCACGTCGGCGAAGCGCGTGGCCGCGACGTCGAGCGAGCCAGCCACGGCGGTGACGCCGGCGAAGCGCACCACGTCGTCACCCTCGGCCGCGCCATCCAAGCCGGCCGCGCCAGCTAAGCCGGCCGCGCCAGCGAAGCGCGCGGCCGCGACGTCGAGCGAGCCAGCCATGCCGGTGAGGGCGGCGAAGCGCACGAAGCCAGCCTCTGCCGCGAAGTCAACCAAGCCGGTGACGCGAGCGAAGCGTGACGCTGTCACGTCGGGCGAGCCTGCCAACCGCGCGCCGGCGGCGCCGGCCGTTGCGGGGTCCGAGCCGTCCTCTTTGCCACCGAGCCCGGGCGCGCCTGCGACGCCGCGCCCAGTCACGACGAGATCTCTGCGCGCGCCTACTTGATCGCGCTGGAGGAGGGGGGAGGCGACGAGGTCACCAACTGGTTGCGAGCCGAGCGCGAGCTCGCGACGGCTTGAGCACCGTTGTGTGCTCGAGAGTTCCGTCCCGACCGGGCGTACGCCGGTCGACGCCGAGCAAGACGTACGCGCAACCCCCGGTACATGTGGCCGGCGATCGGCGTCGGCTCCTGTTTGGCGAGTCTCGTTGAGACGATCGCCGGTCAGGCGACGGCGGGCAGATCGGCGGTGTACAGCTGGGTGGTGGCGATGTTGGTGTGGCCCAGCATCGTTTGTAGGGACTGTGGCTCGACGCCGCTGGCGAGCAGGTGTGTCGCGCAGGCGTGGCGGAGCGTGCGTGGTGATCCGCTCGGCCAGCCCGGCTGTGCGCGCGTGGTGCTGGACGATCTTGTAGATCCCTTGGCGTGTGAGCCCGTTTCCGTGCTGGTTTACGAACAGGCGGGGCTGCTTGCGCGGCCGTAGGAGCAGCGGTCGGCCCTGTTCGAGGTAGGCGCGGATCGCGGCCAGCGCGCTGTCGGGGACCGGCACGAGCCGTTCCTTGGGCCCGTCGGCGTCGGCGCGGAGCATGGCGGTCGCGAGGTCAAGGTCGTTTGGCTGGAGCGCGATCGCCTCCGAGACGCGGATTGCGCACGCGTACAGCAGTTCGAGCAGCGCGCGGTCGCGTAGCGCCGCGGGGCTTGTTCCGCGGGGCTGGGCGAGCAGCCGCTGGATGTCCTGGCGGCTGAGCGGCTGTGGGCGGCGCGTGGCGAGCCGCGGGCTGCTCAGCTCGCTCGCCGGGTTGCGCTCGATCATTCCGCGATCGCGGAGGTGACGGTAAAACGAGCGCAGGCACGCGATCTTGCGCTGCAGCGTCGCGGGCGCGAGTGGTGTCGTGCCCGCTCGGCTGGTGGCCAGCTCGTCGGCGAACGCGTCCAGCTCGGCGGGCTCGACCGCGAGCGCTTCACGCCCGCGGTCGGCGAGAAACGCGCCGAACTGCACCAGGTCGCTGCGGTAGGCATCGACCGTGTTACGCGCGAGGCCACGCTCCTGCTCGAGATCGGTAAGGAAGTCGAGCACGAGTTGCTCGAAGATTTGTGGAACTCGTGGCGAGCGAGCGCTCATGCCGGACTGTTCGCCGACCCCGACGCGAATCCTTGCGCGCCGCGACGCCGATCGGTGAGCTCGAGGAGCTGGTAGCCGCTGTAGAGCGCGACGTGGCTGGCGCGGGAGACCCGCAGCGCAGTTCGAGAATTCCGGTCGGCGGTGAGCTGTGCGATTTGCGGAGGTGACGGAGGTAGTCGAAGCAGTCGCTGTTGAGGTTCCGCGCTTCGCTGATTCCCGACAGCCGGCGGCGCTCGGCGAGTCGGTCCAGCAGGTGGTCGGTCATCGCGAAGCGCGTTCTCAAGCTGCCTGACCGCTTCATCCGGGAAGACGTAGCGACCGAACGCCGAACACGTCGGCCAGCACGTCGAAGTGTCGGTCGACATGCAAGACATCGGCGCTGTGTTGCTGAGCGCAAGCGCCGATGATGAGGTCCGGCAGGCTGATCCGATGCTGGCCGCGGATTGCAAGCTCGTGCTGGGCACTCTCGGCGGCAGCCATCGTCTGGGCGTCGACACGGAGGTCGCGGAACAGCGCCAGCGCCGCCTGCTGCTCGTCATAGTCTGCGGCGGAGGTCGCGCTGAACAGGATCTCCAGGCGCGTGATCGCGCAGAGGCATGGCTCACCGTGACGCTCGATCTCCTCCGGGTCAGCGCGCACCCACGCCGACTTGTCGATTAGGATCAGGCCCACGCTTGGTCCGAGAGCAGCACGTCGGCGTCGAGGAGCTCTCGGGACCGTAGGAGCGCCTGGCGCCGTGCGGCGCGGGCCAACTCGCCCTCGTGGAGCGCTTGTTCCACGACGCCGGCTCCGGCCTCGGCCAGCCGCAGGAGCAACTCCTTGCGGTCCCCCACCTCGGGCCATGCTCGCTGGGCGAGGTCAAGCAGCTCAGCGGTCTTCCCTGTGTCGGTCACTGAATATCGGGGACGGGTTGTGGGCACCGTTAGAGTGTAGCACCTGAGTTGGTAGGTGCGGCACCCTTTGCGCAGCTGGTCGCGACCAGGTTCGACCTTCGCGCCAGCCGCCGCACGGTCACGATCGCCGAGCACAGCTGCGTCAAGGGAGAGCCCGTCGATATAGGACGAGCGTCAAATCTCCGTTTGCGGGCTTGCGAAGTCAACTTGGCGGACCGGACTGCGGCATCCGCGCCGAGCGATCGGCTACCGACGGACACGATGGCTGTGGTGCGCGGCCCGCTCTGCGGGGGTGTTGAGGCGGAGTTCCCGAACCGCGGTTAAGGGGTGAGCCGCACGGCTGGTTTGGGTTAGTACGGATTGTGCTGGGGTGCTTGACCGCTGCTGGCAGTCGTGAGGGTGGTCGATCAAGGGAGGGGGCCGTAGCTAGCCAATTCGAAGTGAAAGTGATTTCAGATGAAGTTCTTTAGAGCTCAAGTTTCGCGGTTTTCGAAGGATTTGCAGGAGATTAGGCGGTAGCGTCGACGGCGGCGGCGTAGGGGGCTGAAAAGAGGGGCATCGGCGGCTGCCCCGAACTCACGGGGTGTTCTGAGTCCTGTGAGGGGAGGTCGTCGCCGATGCCCGTCGTTCCGTCTTCGCTTGATGCGCTGCTGTTCCTCTTTGCTGACGCGTTTAGTGCGCCGGCGTTTGAGACGTTCCGGATGCTTGTGTTGGGGGTCCTGTGTCGGGTTGGGGAGCACTCGGTGTGCGGGATGCTGCGGGGAGCGCGGCTTGCGCGCGTGTGGCATCACTCGCGGGCGCATGCGTTCTTCTCCGAGCGGAAGTGGTGTCCGGATGA
>JBEKRJ010000812.1:0-2889 GCA_049518835.1 Solirubrobacteraceae bacterium | reverse complement strand
CGCCGCCTGCCACGAGCGCGTTGGTGACGACCAGGTTGCCGCTGCCGATGACGCCGAACGCGTCCTTGACGCCCTGGGCGGCGACGGTCGCGCCGACCACGTCGGCGACCGACGGCGGTCTCGCGTCGGCGGCTGCCGGCGGCCGCGGGCCCGCGGCCGTCATCGGCGGCGATGGCCGGCGCCGGCGATCACGGCGGACACGACCTCCGGCATCAACACGAGACGGTGATCCTAACGCGCGGTCCGGCGGCTCTGTCGGGATCGCCTTCATGGGTCGTGCGTCGCGCGCGGCGTTGCGTGGGGGGCGCGTTGGGTGACGGAGGGCGGCGGGGGACGCAGGGTTGGATGCGTTCATGCGTTTTCGCAGTCCGGAATGCGGGGAGTACCAAACCATGAGTTTTGGCTCGAACACAACGCGCGGTGTTTCAGCGTCCGCGGAAGATCCGGATCGCTTCGGCGTCGGCGATGCGCCCGAGAGCGAGCGAACCGGAGCCGATTTTGCGCCCGAAAGCGGTCCAATTCACGCCGAGGCGGACGTTGCACCCGGGCGCGAGCAGGGCCGTCCAGGCAATATGCTGCCCGGGCGTGAGCGCCGCCGGCTTGGGATCGAGCGGATCCTCGTGCGGCTCGTCGCGACCTGCGGGATCGTTGGGATTGGGGTGGCGCTCGGGGCGATCCTGGTCTCGAGCAGCGTGCGGGGTTGGGTCACGGGCCTCGTCGTCGCGCTCGTGAGCGTGGTCCTCTCGGCAATTCTCTGGTCGTCGCGTCAGGTCTGACGTTTGCCGGCGGCTGACGCGGCGTCGCGGACGGGTGCGGGGACGACTCGCTTCGGTGCGGGGCGGTATGACCAGTTTTTCGAGTTTCGTAGTGTGAGCGGCCGTGCGCGTTGCGGGAGATCAGCGGCTCTCAGCCGAGGTCGTCAGCTCTCATGATGGGCGCCACGACGCGGCGATCACCGTACGCGGGCTGTTCAAGTCGTTCGGCACCGTCCAAGCGCTCGCCGGCGTGGACTTGGACGTGACGCGTGGGACCGTCCTCGGTCTGCTCGGGCCCAATGGCGCTGGAAAGACAACGGTCGTCAGGGTGCTGACGACGCTGCTCGCGCCCGATGCCGGCAGCGCGTCTGTCCTCGGTCTTGACGTCGTCCGCGATGCCGCGCGCCTGCGCGAGCAGATTGGCCTCGCGGGCCAGTACGCCGCGGTCGACGAGAACCTCACCGGCCTCGAGAACCTGACGATGGTCGGTCGCCTGTACGGCCAGCGCCGCGCGGCGGCACGAGCGCGCGGTCGCGAGCTGCTCGAACGGTTCGATCTGGTCGAGGCGGCGGGGCGCCCGACGAAGACCTACTCGGGTGGGATGCGCCGGCGGCTGGATCTCGCCGCCGCGCTCGTGGCCAAGCCGCCGGTGCTGTTCCTCGACGAGCCGACGACCGGACTGGATCCGCGCAGCAGGCTGGGCCTCTGGGAGGTGATCGAGGGGCTCGTAGCCGAGGGGACGACCTTGCTGTTGACGACCCAGTACCTCGACGAGGCCGACCGGCTGGCGAGCACGATCGCCGTGATCGACCATGGCCGGGTGATCGCCGACGGGACGTCGGACGAGCTCAAGGACCGCGTCGGTGGCGAGCGGCTCGAGGTCCATCTCGAGGACGGCGCCGACAGCGAGGTCGCGGTGAGCGCGCTGGTGCCGATGGCCACCGAGCAGCCGACAGTCGATGGCCGTGTGGTGCACTTGCACGTCCGCAGGCGAACCGGGGCGATCGTCGAGGCCGTGCGCCGATTGAGCGAGGTGGGGGTGGGGGTCGACGACCTCGCGCTGCGCCGTCCGACGCTCGATGATGTGTTCCTGAAGCTGACCGGCCACGCAGCGGAGGAGGAGGCCGAGGCGATGCGCGAATGACGTCGGTCGGTTTGGGAGGTGGGCGGATCGAGGCTGTGGGTAACGGGATGAGACGGCTGGCGATGGGATGGGATGGCGGGTGACGGGATGATGTCGCGGGTCAAGGGATGAGACGGCTCGTCACCGATACGCTGATCATCGCCGAGCGCAACCTGGTTCGCTTGCCGCGCGCGCCCGAGCTGCTGCTCGCGTTCACGGTGCAGCCGATCATGTTCGTGCTCCTGTTCCGCTACGTGTTCGGCGGCGCGATCCACCCGCCGCACATAACCTATGTCAACTTTCTGATCCCCGGGATCCTGGTCCAGAACATCGCCTTCGGGGGCTTCGTCACCGCACTCGGGCTCAACGAGGATGTCCACAAGGGGCTGATCGACCGCTTCCGCTCACTGCCGATGTCGCGTCCGGCGGTTCTCGCCGGGCGCACGCTCGCGGACATCGTCACCAACGCTCTGTCGCTGGTGATCCTCACGATCACCGGGCTGATCATCGGCTTTTCCTTCAACGCGAGCGTGCTCCAGGTGATCGCCGGCGCCGGCCTGCTGCTGGTGTTCGGCTACGCCTTCTCGTGGGTGTTCGCGTTCCTCGGGCTGCTCGTGTCCACGCCGGAGGCCGCGAACTCGGTCGGCTTCATCGCCGTGTTCCCGCTGACCTTCATCTCGTCGGCGTTCGTCCCGGTGGCCTCGATGCCGGCCGTCCTGCGCGCGTTCGCCAACGTCAACCCGTTCACGATCATGGTCAACGCAATGCGCTCGCTCTGGATCGGAACGCCGGCGCACAACTACGTCTGGGGTGCGTTCGTGTGGTCGATCGTGATCCTCGTGTTGTTCTCGCCGCTGGCGGTGGCGCGGTATCGCGCCGCTGCGGGCAAGTAGGCGCTTGCGCGCCGCTTGTGGCGCGGAGGCGGGCTGACGGCGGGGTCGTGGCGCGTGGACCGTGTCGGGTCGGCGTGCATGTTTGCCATTGAGGGCCCCACGGGGCGGCGGGCGACCA
>JBEKRJ010000811.1:0-2894 GCA_049518835.1 Solirubrobacteraceae bacterium | reverse complement strand
GGTGCTACCGATCTCGCTCTGCGTGGCGCCGGACGCTGCCGTCTGCCATCGCCCGGACTGGCATCCGAGCGCCGGCCGCGACGAGCCCCGCACGTCGACGCGCGAAGCCGGCTGTGGCGGCATCGTGCTCGACGAGGACGACGGTGGCGAGCTGCCGAACGCGTCTCGGTTGTAGGCCAGCGACTGCCAGACGTCAAACCAGCGGCCGCGTCTATCTACCGCACGACGGACGCCGGCCCGGCACCCCGCCGACCGGATGAGTGCTGTCCCCCACCCCGACGGCGATGGCTTGATTGCGAGACCGAGCGACGGCCGCTCACACGACCGATCTCCCGCTTGAGTTCCTTCGTCACCGGGACCAGCGCGTGGCGGTGGCATGCTCGCAGGCGGCGTCACGCACAACGCCGTCGAGGACGACGTGAGCTCGCATCGGCGAACACCGCGCAGGCCAGGTAGACGGCGTCGCGCGGGCTCCCGCACCAGCGCCTATGCCATCAGCAGGTTCGCGACCTCTGCCGCGCGCTCCTGCGGCGGACCCACCAAGCCGCCTGCGACGGGTGTCGTCGCGATCGACGTGTCACTGTAGAAGCGGTCGGAATGCTCCTTCGATGCCCACAGGGTCACTATCAGGAGACCGCCCTCGCTCGGTCCCGCCGCGTGATAGATCTGGCCTTCCGGCAGTCCGTCTCCCGGGTGCGCCGCCGCGATGGTCGTCCGATACTGCTCCTCGGTCCCACCGGGCCAGAAGTGAGTCAGCACATAGGACATTGCAGCTCCTCTCTCGGTTAGGTCGGTCAGCGACCCTACCTCATGGCAGGCGGGCTAAATCGGACAAGGACGCGCGGGCCCACGGCCAGGACGCGAAAGCCCACGCCCCGGGGCGCCGATATACCGGCCACGGCGCGTCCGCGCCATTTGATCTGCCTCTACAGTCGAGATCCGGCCGGTCGCCGAGATTGTCGGCGAGGATCTCCAGGAACTTGTGGACGTCGAGCGGCTGGTCAGGTGGTCGACTGCGCCGAGTTGTTGGCGCGTGCTGTCTGGCGTCCGCTTGCGTCGGCGTGGAGGACGATCACGGGGGTCTCGCGGGTGATCGGTCTTCCTTGAGGCGTTTGAGGACCTCGGCGCCAGGATGTCGGGGAGTGCAGGTCGAGAATGATCAGTTCGGGGCGGTGCTGGCGTGCGAGCTCCAGCCCGAGCGTGCCTTGCATCGCGGAGACCAGCTCGACGTTGCCCTGGCGCCGCAGGATCCGGTCGACGAGCGTGAGGTTTGACAGGTTGTCCTCGATGTAGAGAATCAGCTGCCGTTCGGTGTCGGGGCTGCCGAGCTCGGCCAGTTGTTGATCGCTGGGGCCGGGTGGGTTGGTGACCGGCGGGCAGTTGGGCTGCCGCGAGCTCGATCACGAACGTGGTTCCAACGCCGAGTGTCGATTCGACCTCGATTGTGCCGCCCATCGACTCGAAGTACGGCGGCGTGTAGTGGACGCGGAAGCGGGGGTGGCGCGCGAGCCAGCTCTTGATCGCGGGGGTCTTGTGCGTGCCGTAGTTGTCACCCACGAGATGCACGTCGAGGTGGTCGAGGACCTCCGCGTCGATCTTGGCCAGGAACTTCTTGACCTCGATCGTGCGGTGCCGGCGGTGAACGCTCGAGATCACGGTCCCTCGGCGGCGTTAAACGCCGCGAATAGGCTCGTGGTCCCGTGGCGCAGCGAGTCGTGTGTGCGCTTCTCGGACATTCCGGGCATCATCGGGAACGCCGGCTGAGAGCGCGCGAGCGCTTGCACCTGGCTCTTCTCGTCCACGCAGTAGACAACCGCGGGCCTCGGGCGGACCCAGGTACAGCCCGACGATGTCCGGTTGCCGACCGCCCTATCTGTCCGAGCGTGTTGAACCTAACTTTGCAGTTGCCCGGCATCCTGGAACCGCTTTGGGCGTGTGAGTAACATCGGTCACCCAAGAACGGAAGGATCCAAATCACGATGCTTGATCAACTGCGCCGGGATATCCAGACCCGGCTCGACGAGCTGGTCTCCGAAGCCAATCGGCTCCGCAACGCGCTTGCGGCGCTGACTTCGCGAGACGGCGCCGCGGCTCCGAAGGCAAACGGCGCTGCCAAGGCAAACGGCGCCTCGTCGTCGCCGACGCGTTCACGCCGGGAGGCAGGCGCATCCTCGCCCTCCGCGTCAACACACGAGCCCGTCACCGCCCACCGGACCACCACGAGGCGGTCAACCACATCAGGAGTTTCACCGAAAGGCGCACGTTCGCGGGTTACGGCCCCCTCGAAGGACGCGAGCGCGGCGCCTCGCACAGCTCCGGGCACTACCAAGACAGCTGTCCTCAACGCGCTTGCCGGCGGCAGCGCGATGACCGCAGGTGAAGTCGCGAGCGCGACCGGCCTCGGCCGCGCGAGCGTCAGTACGACGCTGTCCAAGCTCGCCAAGAGCGGGGATCTGACCAAGGCCGCCCGTGGCTATCAGATCACCGGTCATGCAAGCTCCGGGTCAGAGAACGGGACGCTAGCGCCGGCGAAGGACCCGCAACCGGCGGCGTAAGCAGCCTGTCGGCAACACAGTTGGGAGCTGTACGCGGGGCGCAATGCGGCGCCTGTATGGCCCGTCGCGCCTCCTCCAGCGGGCCACGGCCATCCTGTCGTGCAACTCTCGGTGATGCACTCCCTGGGGGTCTGAGCATCCCGGTCGGACCGCGCGGTTGGATGGTCCTCCGCGGACCCCGCCGAGTCCTGCTGGGCTTGTGTGGTGGTCGGTGTGCTTTCAGGCCGTCGGCACTGGCAGCGTACGCAGCGCGACGACGATCACCGTCGCTGTTCCGCCGGCCTCAGGTCAGCGCGGCAATGGCGGCACAAGCGACGGGACCGGCACCTACGCGGTGCT
>JBEKRJ010000810.1:0-2896 GCA_049518835.1 Solirubrobacteraceae bacterium | reverse complement strand
CGAGCGATTACGAGTACGACCACTTCGTGCCCTTGGAGCTGGGCGGCGCGACTAACGACCCACGGAACCTGTGGCCCGAGCCTGCCGCGTCACCGAACCCCAAGGACGCGGTCGAGGACTATCTGAACCGGGAGGTGTGCGAGCGCAAGCTGACGCTCGCCGACGCGCAGAGCGATCGTCGCCAATTGGGTTGTCATCTACCGACGGCTGCGGAAGACGTCCGGAAAGCGGCGCGGTCGGCTCACGCCGCCGCGGCGCGGCGCCAATCGGCTCAGATCCAGGCTTCACCGTTGGCGAGGTCCCCGTCGCCGGAAATTCGGCGAGCCGCGATTGGAGCGCAGCGACGATCTGGCAGGTTGCCGCTCTCGTCGCGAGAAGCTCGCCGGGACGAACGCCTTACCCGCGTGGCCCTCGCCTCCGGCGGCGACGAGCTCGGCGTGTAGTGGACGGAAGTCGCGGATGTTGGCCGTTACGACCAGCGCGGCGATGAATCCTCGTTCGCAGGCGGTTCAGCGAGACGATCCGGCTCCGGTACGTCTGACTCGAGGGCCTCCCGTTTGCTCGCGGCGATCTCGCGCTGGATCTCGGCGTTCTCCCTGCGACCGCCGGCATCCTCACGCGCACGCTGGTCTTGCACGCGTCTCAGCCGTTGTTCTACGCGTCTGCGCCGGGCGCGCTCGCGCTCCTCGGTGGCGCCCTCACGCTCATCAGCGGCATGTTCTCGGTCATCCGCCCCGTCGTCGCGCTGGTCCGCCAGGCGCTCGCGCGCGTCCGCGACGTGCTCACGCTCGCTCGCGATCCGGTCACGCTCATCGGCCGCCCACTCGCGGGCGCGCAGGGCACGCTCCTGCTCCTCAACGACCAGCTCGCGCTGGTCAAGCAGCTTGCTGCGCTCCTGGTGCGGCTCGGCCCCGTCCGCCTCCAGCTGCGCGGTCCGGCGGGTGATCTTGGCGCTGCCGCGGTCGGTATCAGCCCGTTCAGCGTCATCGCAGCGCTCGCGCCGGTCCGTCGCCTCGTCGCCTGGGGCGCCCTGGCCCGCCATTACTTGCAGTGGCCCTCCTGGATGGGTGCCATCAAGGCTATGTGAGTCGCTCGATGGTTTCCCTGTATCGCTTGGCCATTACGTTCAGGAACTCCGCTCGCATCGCGACGACCCGTCCCGCTTGGCCGCTGTCCATGATCGTCTGTTCCAGTGCCGTAAAGCCGCTGCCCCGCTGTCTCCGACGAAGGCTACTACCGACCGGCGCCCGTCCAGTCAGGCGAGTGCGGTCGCGTCGGAGGCGAGTGATTCTGGCTCTAGTGGTGCATCCGGTAATGGCGAGCGAAAATCGAGCCTGGCAAAGACGCAGGCCCGACCGCGTTAGCCTCCGTTCGGCGGCCACGAGGCTTCGCTCCGCCCTGGTCGCACGATCCTCCAAAACGCTATCGGCTGACATGCAGGCCTCACGCCCGTCTCGGTCGTGGTCGGGGTCCACGCGGGCCGAGAAGGACGAGCACTCGGGCGAAACGCTGCGAATCGCCGGCATACTGCCGCCGCACGGCGGCTCCCCGACGACCGGATCTGTCTAAGCGCCGTCCGCTCTGGGTACGATGCCGATACGACTTTAGGCGGCGGCCACAGGCTCCGCTCGTCAGTTGTAGGTGGTGGCGCGGAACGAGTCTCGACGGTCGCACGGCGGCCGCCAGTCTGCGGTCCGTCAAATAGACGTCCTCATCCCATTGGATCGGGACCGTTCATGCGTGATCCCACATCTACACCCACCAAGCGAGCACAGCAAGCTCAGCCGTTGCAGCCCCTCCGGGGAGTGCCCGGCGGCGGAGCGCTTGGCCTGAGTTCGCGTGACGCCGCAGTCAGGCGGACGGCCCTGACCGGGCCGGACACCGTCAGCACCGCAGCGGAGCAAACAAGTGGATGTGTCGTGCGCATGCGGGACCGCCCTGACCAAGGACCGCCTGTCGCTACGACACAGGCGGTCCGCGTTCGACGGCCGTGCGCTCGAGTTGGGGCACACGGGCGGCGAGCCGATCTTCGCGGCGGCGCGGCTTGGCGGCTCACAGCGGGGTGCCGCTTGAGCACCTCCACGACCGATCCGCCGGACCAACCGTCAATCTCGGTGCAGCTTCACGGCGGCATCGATGCGCCGTCGCGTGCGCGGAGGTCGGTGCTGTCGCAGCTCGGCGGCCAGCTTGCGCAGACCGGCACAGCAGACGTCGCGCTGATCGTCAGCGAGCTGGTCACCAACAGCGTGCGCCACGCGAACGTCGGCCCGCACCAGACCCTCACCGTCGAGTGCACCGCGCTCCCAGACCGCCTGCGGATCGCCGTCACCGACCCGGGGTCGCGCCTGGATCCCCACCGCCGGCCGCCGGGTCACCGCGCCTCCGGCGGGTATGGGCTGATGATCATCGAGGAGCTGTCGTCGGCGTGGGGAGTTGTGCGCAGCACTGAGGGCGCAACGAGCGTGTGGTGCGAGCTCCCGCTTTCCACTGCGGTCAGCGACTGATCGCGAGCGCGCGCTCGGCGGTGGCGGTGGCGGTGTGGCGGCGGCGGTGTGGCGGCGGCGGCGGCGGTGGGGCCACCTGACCGGGAACGGCGGTCGGAGCGCCTCCGAGACCTGGGTAGTCCTGCTTCGCGCTACACTTCTGCCGGGTTGAGCGGTGGCTCAACAAATCAAAAGGTGCCCGCGTTTCCGCAGTCGTTGCCCTAGCAGCGTCGTCTGAGTTTCGCTGCACATACCCCCGGAGGGAAAGCAACATGGCAACAGGAACGGTCAAGTGGTTCAGCGACGACAAGGGCTTCGGGTTCATCACGCCCGATGACGCGAGCAAGGACGTGTTCGTCCACCACAGCGCGATCCAGGGCAGCGGCTTCAAGTCGCTCGCCGAGGGCGCGAAG
>JBEKRJ010000809.1:0-2901 GCA_049518835.1 Solirubrobacteraceae bacterium | reverse complement strand
CGTGATGAAACCTGGGGCTGCCGCCGAGTGTGGTGATGATCAGTCCGTAGATCCCGCGCAACCCGACACCGGGTGTGCCGAGGTAGAGGATCGTGTGTCGGGACGCGTCCAAGCCGGCGACCGCGGCGCGGGCGGCGACGGTCTTCCCCGCGCCGCACTCGCCGCTGATCACGCCGATCGCCTGCTCCTGAATGCACCACTGGATCCGCGCGACCGCTTGCGCGTGCGCGTCATGCGTGTGCAGCATCCCCGGCGCGAGATCCTTGCCAAAGGGCATTCGGGTGAACCCGTAATGCGCGCGCAACCTGTCAATACTCACTGTTCGCCCTCCTCCTGTTGGTTGGTGTCACGATCCTCGCCCTCGCCCTCGCCCTCGCCCTCGCCCTCGCCCTCGCCCTCGCCCTCGCCCTCGCCCTCGCCCTCGCCCTCGCCGTCGCCCTCGCCCTCGCCGTCGCCGTCGCCCTCGCCCTCGCCGTCGCCCTCGCCCTCGCCCTCGCCGTCGCCGTCGCCCTCGCCGTCGTTGGCGAGGCTGGCGTAGTCGATCGGGTGCCCGCCGAGCTCGGCGTCGCGTCGGTCGGCGAGCAGCTTCAGGTAGTCGATCCCCGTGCCGGCGGCGGGTGGCGGAACCTCCCGCTGCGCCTGCGGGTGGACATGACGACCGATCGTGAGCGGGGTCGCGGTCCCGAACGGGCGGTGCTGATAGCGAACCTCGATGCGGGTCAGATCGAACGGGTCGAACACCAGCTCGACCTTCCGGTGAACGAGCGCCGCGTCGACCTCGTACTGATTGCCGTGCAACGACACGGTCGCGGTCTTCGTCACCGTCCGCTCCTGACTCCACAGAAACGCCTCGCGCAACAAGGCCGGCGTCGGCAGCCTGGGTGCACCGGCCGTGTCGAACCTGGCCAGCGGTGTCTCCCCGGTCTCTGAGTGCACGCGGCGGTGATAGACGACCTCAAGCCATGCCTGGAACAGCCGGTTCAGCTCCGCCAACTCGATCCCGTCATCGATCTCGACCAGGAACTGATCGCGGACAGTTCGGAAATACCGTTCGATCTTGCCTTTCGTGGTCGCCGCCCTGGCGCTCGCGTGAATCAGCTTCACGCCCAGGACAGCGCATGCTCGGAGCAGCTGGTGAGACACGAACGCGGAGCCGCGATCGACCAGCACGGCGTCCGGGACGCCGCGAGCCATCAACCCGGAACGGAACGCCGCCTCAAGTCGGAACACATCCTCGCCGGTACCCCACCGCCACCCGACCAACAGCCGCGAGTGGTCATCGATGAACGCCAACAGCACAGCCCTGCGCGCCGTGCTGCCGGCGAGGATCGGGCCGTGTAATCCGTCGCCGGTCCACAGCTCGTTGCGGACCGCCGCTTCGAAGCGGCCATAAGCCTTCCCCGGTGAGCGTCCGTCCGCGCGGACGTTCAGCCCCTGCCGGGCGAAGTGCGTCTGCAACGTGCGCTCCGCCGGCACCCCGATGGCGTCGCCGTCGATGGTGGCGAGCATGATCTCGTGGACCTGCGCCGCGGTCCGTTCCGGCCGCTCCCGTTTCAACTGGAACGCGAGCTCGAGCATCCCGGCCGGCGTGCGCAAAGGGGTCACACGCGGCTGCGGCACCAACGCCTGAAACCCGCCGTGACGGTATGCGGCCAGCCACCGGTCAAGCGTGCAGCGCGAGACTCGCACCGGTCGACCGTCAGGACCGAGATGTTCCCGACCGGCGATCTGACGGACCAGCCGGCCGCGCTCAGCTTTCGACAACTCCTGGTCGGCGGCGTCGCGGATCAGCGCGTATCGGAACAGGCCGATCTCACGCCGTCGGTCTTCATCCACCGTGTCGTCTCCAAGCGCCCGGGATCACGAGCGCTCGACCGTGTCAGCTCACAACGAGCCCTCCAAGGGTCAGTTCGTGTTGCAACAACAACCCGCCCGACAACCACGACACCACCGGCCAGCGATCGGCCGGACCGAACCGCAACACCCACGCCCGGACAGCGACAGCGATCGCTTCCAACGCGTCCGCGACGCCACTCCCGGCCGGCAGCACCGGCCCGAGCTCCGAGTCCAGCGCGACAGCACACCGAGTGAAGTGCGAGCGGATCAACTCGGCCCGCTCAGCGAACCTGCGAAGCCAGCCACGGACCGTGATCGGCGACGCCCCCAGCTGCTCGGCGATCCGACGGAACCCCTGCCCGGCGAGCACCTTCGCCTCGATCGCGGCGCCGATCACCGCGATCTCGTCCTGCCGACGCACCAACACGGTCAGCGGCAGCAGCACATGCGTCCGCCGGCAGCCACGACACCTCGCTCGGCGCGGCCGGAACCGCCGGTCCCCAGCCGCACAACGCAGCACCCGCTCCCGCGCGTGCCCCCACGGCCCCAACACCCCACCACGACACGACGGACAACCCAACAGCCCGCCGACCAGCTCAGCCTCCACCAGCGCCTGCTCGGCGCATACGATTCTCATCGGGTGCCACCTCCGGCATCCAAGAGAGCCCTCCCGACGACCGATCAAGCTGACGGGAGGGCTCTCACGCGTTCACGAACGCGCCAGAGCCTGCCAGCGCCACGAACCCGATCACCACCACCAGCAGCACGAGCGCCCCAGCCCGTGCTCAAATCAAACGGCGCTCAACACGGGGTGCGCCTGGCGATCTCAGATGCGCACATGGGGCTGAAGACCGCCAGCGCCCAGGTGCTGGGCTGTGCGTGGCAGCGGTGCACCGTGCACTTCACCCGCGACATGCTGATGCATCTGCGGGCGGCGCCGACGGCTCGCCGCCGGCGCCGTACGGGTCAAAGACCCTCGCTGGAACAACATTTCTGTTCTTTGTTGAAGGCATGGCGATCTCTTTCACTCATGCCCACGCAATTCCAAGGCCACTCCCGCCGGTG
>JBEKRJ010000808.1:0-2902 GCA_049518835.1 Solirubrobacteraceae bacterium | reverse complement strand
TTCACGCCACCGCGGATATGCCGTCGGCGCTGCGGGGCCCGGTCTGGAAGCAGAAGTGCGCCGCGTCGCTAACAGCCCCGACCGAGAATGAGGCCAAGCCCGCTCGCATGCACTCCACCGGCGCCGTCCCTTGTGGGCGGTGCGGCGGCAGGCCGACTTGCTCAGGCAGCAAGCCGGCGGCGCGCCTTCTGGACCGACGGCAGCGCTCCCTTCGCCCGCGCCAACGGCCGGGCGCGCAAGTCGACGCTCGCCGGCTCGGCTGTGATCGTGATCTCCTCACCGGTCGCCGGGTTACGCCTTGCGCGACTTCTGGGCAGGCTTGATCCGCACCGTCAGCTGAACGAGGCCGCCGATCCGCACCCTTCTGGGCGTTGCCGAGCTCATCGAGCACAATCTCATCGAGCGCTGCGAGCGCCCGCTTCGCGTCGTTCCTACTCATCTCCGCGCGGTCGGCGACGGCGGTCGCAAGCTGCGTCTGTGTTAGCGCCAAGGCGGCTCCTTCATGGGCTCAGCGGCTCCTTCATGGGCTCAATCGCAAAGTAATCGGGAATTCAAGCTTGCGGGGCGGACAGATCGCGGCAGGCTTGCGACGACAAGCGATAGACCCTGCCGATTCAACGACGGACGAAAAGGGGGTCGGAATGGGGCCGGCGGCGATACAAGGGGCACGGCCCGCATGAGCCTAAGAGGTGTAATAGGGCCCGTTGGGGGCGCCGCTATTTGTCGACGATGAGGAGGTCGAGGGCTCGTGTGCGGTCTTCTGCGCTCGGGCGGGTGTAGATCCGGGTGGTTTCGAGGCGGGCGTGGCCGAGCAGCTCGGCGACGACGACGAGGTCGGTGCCGCCGCGCACGAGCGTGGTCGCGAACGTGTGCCTGAGGGTATGGACGGTCGTGTCGTCGTCGAGGCCGGCGGCCGCGGCGATGCCGGTGATGATGTCGTGGGCGCCGCGGACGCTGAGGCGCTGTCCGCGCTGGTTGAGGAATAGGGCGGGGCTGTCGTTGGCGTGGGGCCAATTGCCACGCTCGGCGAGCCAGCCTTTGAGCGCGGCGTGTAGTTGTGGGTGGATCGGGACCTGTCGGGCGCGTTCGCCTTTGCCGAGGATTCGTAGGACGCCTTTGCGGGCGGAGCGGGCGATGTCGTCGATGTCGAGCGCGAGATCTCGCTGATCCTCGCGCCGGCGTAGAACGGGACGAGCGCGAGCGCCTGGTCGCGCGGCGACGGGCGGGCTTGGATTGGACGGCTCGGAGGTATCGGAGCTGGGCACGGTGGTCGAGCGCGCACGGCGCGGTGGGCGAGATCTCGATGCGTGCGGCGCTCGCGGGCCCGAGCCCGCGGCGGATGTAGAAGTCGTCGACCGCGGCAAGCGCATTGTTCACGGTCGCGGGGCTGCGCTTCAGTACGTCTGGAGGTTGGTGCGGTAGTCGCGCACAGCCCAGTCGCGGTGCTCGGCGCTGGTCAGCGGGTCCTGGTCGAGGGCGGCGTCGGCGAGCCACGCCAGGAACTGGCGGACTTTTGAGGTGTACGTGCGCCGCGTCTGATCCGACAGCGTAGTCATCGAGCATCGCCGCTTGGGGTTCCGACCACAAGTCTGCGAAAACCAACGCTAAGCGTTAGTCGCCGTTGGTGGGGCGCTCGATTCGCCTCCCGTCAACAATCCGCGACCATGACGAGGGTCCACTAGCCGGATGCGCGCGCACCACTGCCGCGCCGATACGGGCTTGGTTAACCTGACGGTTAGCCGGGATCTCGGCTTCGCACGCTGGTCGGCCCGCGATGGGTTACGAGCCGCGCGTGCGCGGGCCCAGCCAAATGGGGGGTTCCCAGCATGCAGGTGCCCCTGGGCGGCGCGCTGCGGACTCTGGATTCGCCGTGGTAGGGTACGCTGCCGGTTGGGGCTTCGTCCATCTCGGCGGGGTGGCTGCGCCCGACGTGAACGATCAATCAATGGACAAAAGGGGGTTTTGGCCCGTGCGGTTCAATGCTGCTTCGAGACGAATGAATTCTGGCGCTCGCGTTGGCGCCATGCAGCGATCGGGGTGAGTGTTGCTTTCGTGGTGGGCGTCCTGCCGTCCGTGGCTGGAGCTGCCAGGACCGCGAACGCGAGCAGGAGCGCAATCGCTCATCAGGCGGCCAGCTGCGTCGGATGGATGCCGTATCCGCGAACGGCGTCGAGCTGCGCGACCGTGCCTGGAAGCACAACACTCAGCGGTTCGCAGGGTTCAGCGACGCCCGGTGCAACTCTAGGCGCGGCAAGCGGTGGAACTGTTCCGAGTGGGGAGTCGGGCGTGGCAAGCCCGAATGGCTACGGACCAAACGACAAGGGCTGCAACGGGTGGTATACCGGAAGCGCGGTTCCTGAGATGCAGTGCCGCGGCTCGGCCGACTCGCATACGGGTTACGGGATTGTGCTACGCAACGGAACGTGGAACGGATCGAGCGGATTCGGCTGGCAGAAGGCGTACTACTACCACAACCTCTGGACCCAGCCCCATCATTGACACGATTGCAGAGGGCGCCATCAGTGGTGCGCCGAACGACAAGAACTACACCGTGGCGTACTACGACGGGGCGATCGTCGACGAGATCGTCGTCGTGGTCGCGGACACTGAGGACCACTACTGGGGCGGCCAGTACACGGAGGATGGTCGCGAGGTGGGAGTGCTCACCGGCTACTGTGATAGTGGCGCCGGCGCCCTGCAACCCGAGTGCCCTGGGTGGGTTGACGAGACTCTCTAGCTTCGCTCAGCCTCAGGCCGCGTCACGCGGGCGTGGCCTGAGGCTGCGATCCACCCCGTGGATGCCGGAGCGATCGGCCGACGATAGCGAGACCCGGTAGCGTCTGTGATTCGTTGGCCAGTATTCATTCCGTGGTTCCAGCATGGGGACAGCGGCCGCCCCTTT
>JBEKRJ010000807.1:0-2904 GCA_049518835.1 Solirubrobacteraceae bacterium | reverse complement strand
AGGCGCGTCGATCGGAGCGCACGCCAGGCCCGCGAGGCCGAGGCTGAGCATCATCGTGCGATCGGCCGCGCGATGCGCCTGGGTCTATCGACACGCGAGATCGCGCTCAGCGCCGGCGTGACGCACGGCACGATCCGGGCAATCGCAAGCCGCCTGTCGGAGACCAAACCTGAGCTGGGAATGGCTGAGCCCGACCCACCGGGACCCTCCGTGGCCAGCTGAGCCGACGCGACCGGCGATGGATGACGGCTGGCGCTGTGGCGCTCGCCGGAGTCATCTCGCTCGCCGCCGCCAGTACCTTCCACGAACGCCCGACCCGCGGCCACCGCGTCGCGGTCAGCAGCCGTCCGCGGCTCACGCAACCTACGTCCGATGACAGTGGCAGCTCGCCGCAACAGCCCGCCACAGCGCCGCTTCCCACACCGGTTACGAATCCGACACCGGTGACGAGCGCCGCGCCGGTCGTGTCTGGTGGGTCGTAGGTCTTCCGCCGCGCGCTGCTGGCGGTCGCATTCGTATGCGTCCACATCGCAACCGCGCTGCTCGACGGGTTCGGGCCGATCAGCTGGATCGACGTGGTGATCCCGTTCGCGTCTGCCTACCGGCCACTGTGGCTCGGCTTTGGCACGGCTGCGTTCGACCTGTTGATCGCGGTCGCCGTGACCAGCGTGCTCCGCCGGCGCCTCGGCTCCCGCGCTTGGCGATCCACCCACTGGCTCGTGTACGCAAGCTGGCCGGTCGCGGTGCTGCATGGCCTGGGCACCGGCAGCGGCACGAAGTTCAACTGGATGCTCGCGTTGACCGGCGTGTGCGTGATCGCCGCAATCGTGTCCGTCGTCGCGCGCGCCACCGCCGGATGGCCGGCACATCTCGGCGTACGCGTCAGCGCCCTCGCCGCTTCCGCACTTGTCCCGCTCGGCTTGATCGTGTGGCTGCCGAGCGGACCGCTGGCGGCCGGATGGGCGCAGCGTGCGGGCACGCCACGCTCCCTGCTGAGCTCATCCGCGGTGCACGGATCGACCGCGTCTGTGCCAACCAAGACCGCGACCACTGCGGGCGTCCCGATCGCAGGCGGCGGCGTGCAGATGACCTCGTGCAGGGTCTCGTTTGGCTCTGGATCGAATCCCGACGAGTACGTCGGCGCGGTGAGCGGGCTGCAAGCGTCCAAGATCGTCGCGACCATGCGCAACGCTCGTGGTGCCGCGTTCGACCTGATAGCGCAACTGCAGCTAGATCAAACCGCAGGGAGCGTCGGCGGCACGCTTACGACGACACCGATGAGCGAAGCGCTCCCACGAGTTGTGGCGGGCGGTCGGCGAACGTCCGATGACCGAGCTACGTACCCAGCTCTACGTTCGCGGCCCGCTTCCGGACCTGTGCACGTCCAGCCCAGGCGCGATGATGCGCGTCGTCGTCAATCCGATCCAGCGCGCGGCGCATGGGCTGTGCGCCGGACGGCTGCCGGAGCACATCCGGCTGGGGGAGTGGGGCCACCCACTATTGGAGAGCACGAGACCACGCCCGAGCTGCGGGCACTTGCGCAAGCCGCGCGGCTGCCGCCCGCTCGACGCTCGCGCTGCTGCTCGACGCCGACCGCGCAGATGAAGCCGGCGGCGGCGCAAGCGCGACCGGCACAGCCCGCTCGCACTCAGCGCGGGCGCGCAGGGCCCGACCGGCTTAGCGGCGGCGGGCCAACCTCCGCCGCTCGCCACCGATCCGGGCCGTCGATCACCTCGCCACGCGCCTCGACGGCGGACGGGTGCGGACGTCACGCCGCCCCCGCGTCCGTCGCGCGCGCGACTCGATCGTGAAGCTGATCGCGCAGGCGACCAGGACGATCAGCGCGATCATGCCGGTCACCGCCGCACCGGGCGAGACGATCAGCACGAACGCGAACAGCCCCACCG
Organism: Solirubrobacteraceae bacterium; assembly: GCA_049518835.1. Taxonomy (GTDB): domain Bacteria; phylum Actinomycetota; class Thermoleophilia; order Solirubrobacterales; family Solirubrobacteraceae; genus Palsa-465. Next base: position 997 of record JBEKRJ010000807.1, on the reverse strand, counting down.
CGATCGCGACGTCGACGACGAGGGTCCTGGGATTCATAGTGGAAGCCTCCTGTAGATCACGCGCGGCAGATGCCGCAAGACGGCAAACACAAATCGCAGCTGCCCCGGCACCCAGATCGTCCGGGCGCGTCCGGGCAGCGCGCGGACCGTCGCGTCAGCGACCGCCTCGGGCGTGGTCGCGAACGGCGCCACCGGCAGGCCGGCGGTCATCCGCCCACGAACGAATCCGGGACGGACCACGAGCACCCGCGGACCGCTCGCCGCGCACGCGTCGGCGAGACCCTGCGTGAGCGAGTCGAGCCCGGCCTTCGCCGCACCGTAGATCGGGTTGCCCGCCCGCGCCCGCTCGGCCGCGACGCTCGAGAGCACGACCATCGTCGCGCCGGACCGTCGGCGCGACGGGCGTGCGCCGCGACCGGGACAGTCGAGCTCCTGAGCGCGCAAGTGTCGTAGACAATGCCACAGCAGCGAGCCGCAGCCGACGAAGTTGACGCGCATCACCTCGACCACATCTGCCCGGTCCGCGTCGAGTCCCGCCTGCGCCCCAAGCAAGCCGATCGCAAGCACGACGAGCTCAAACCCGCCGAGCCGCGCGAACGCCCGCGCAATCACCTCGCCGTGAGCGTCGATGTCGTCGGCGTCGATCGTGTCGAGCTCCGCGGTTGCGGTGCCCGCGCGTCGCAAAGCGGCGGCCGCGGCCTCGAGCGCTCCACGGTCGCGCCCGAGCAGGTACGGAAGCACTGGGCTGTCTGCCGCCAGACGGCTGAGGATCGCCAGCCCGATCTCCGAGCTTCCGCCGACCAGCAGCACGCGCTGTTGAGCGGTGCCGTTCATCGCGCTTCGCCGACTAGGCCGGCGGTCGGAGACGACAGCGGGGCGTCGTTCGCTGGACCGAAGTCCTTCAGCACGGCGAGAAAGCATGGGACGCTGGCATCACGCAGCTGTTCGAGCACGGACTGCAGGATCCTCTCCGCGGCAAAACGTCACGTAGCAGAAT
>JBEKRJ010000806.1:0-2908 GCA_049518835.1 Solirubrobacteraceae bacterium | reverse complement strand
GGAATCGGCGGAGAGTAGGCCTCAGCGGGTCGACGGTAACGGTGTCGCTCCTCCTCGAGGTCATCCGTCTGGGGCTCGGTCGGCGTGTCGGCGCTCGAGACGGCGCGCTTCGCGACCGCGGACTGGACGATCAGCGCAGCGCTCGCCTGAGGACGGCGCGGGCGGCGTGGTAGCCGCACATGCCGTGGACGCCGCCGCCCGGGGGCGTCGCGGACGAGCATAGGAACAGCTTCGGGTTGGGCGTCGTGTATGGGCAGGCGCGCGCCACTGGGCGCGCGAACGTCTGGATCAGGGTTGCGGCGCCGCCGTTGATGTCGCCGCCGACGTAGTTCGGGTTCTCAGCCTCGACCTGCGCCGGAGCGCGGGTGGCGCGCGCCAGCACCAGGTCGGAGAATCCGGGGGCGAAGCGCTCGATCTGCGCCTCGATCGCGGCGCTCATGTCGACGTCGGAGCCGTTTGGAACGTGGCAGTAAGCCCACAGCGTGTGCTTGCCCGCCGGTGCGCGGGTCGGGTCGACGACGCTCTGCTGGGCGACCAGCACGTACGGCCGCTCGGGGTGCCTGCCGTGCCCGACCGCGGACTCGGAGGCGGCGATCTGCTCGAGCGTCCCGCCAAGGTGAACGGTGCCGGCCGCTCGGCAGTCGCTCGCCCGCCACGGCACCGGGCCCGACAGCGCGTAGTCGACCTTGAACACCCCGGGTCCGTAGCGGTAGCGGCCGAGTGCGTGCCGGTAACGGCCCGACAGGTCGTCCGGGCCGCAGATCTCGAGCAGCTGGCGTGGCGTCAGATCGAACAGGACCGCCTTCACCTTCACGTCGTCCCCGAACTCCGCGAACTCGCGCAGCGAGCGCAGCTCGCGTCCCGTCTCGACGGTCCCACCGAGCGCCTCGAGCTTTGCGCGCATCGCGAGCGTGATCGCGTGTGAGCCGCCGCGCGCTACCGGCCAGCCGGCGGCGTGGGCCAGCGCCAGCAGCACGAGCCCGAACGCGGCCGTCGCCGGCGCACCGAGCGGCTGCATCGAATGCGCCGCCATCCCTGCCAGCAGCGCACGGCCGCGCTCGTCATTGAACCGCCATTGGGCCAATCGCTCGGCTGGGAGCATGCCGGCGAGTCCGAACCGCGCGGCCAGCAGCGGATCACGCGGGAGCGTTCCGAGCGGCGCCAGCGCGAAGCGGGCCAGCGCCGGCCAGCCGCGCGCGAGCGGCTCGATCAGCGATGCGTAGGCAGCGCCGTCCGCCCCAAGGCCGGCAGCGGTATCGGCGACCGAGCGCCGCACCGCGACGGCGCTGCCATCGTCCAGCGGGTGCGCCGCCTCGATCTCGGGGTAGCAGAGCACCAGCCCGTGGCGCTCGAGCGCGAGCCCGTTTAGGAACGGCGAGCCGACCGCCAGCGGGTGCACGGCCGAGCAGACGTCATGGCGGAAGCCCGGGAGCGTCAGCTCCGCCGTCCGGGTGCCGCCGCCGACCTCGTCGGAGCGCTCGATCAGGTGGACCGAACGGCCGGCTCGCGCCAGCTCGATCGCCGCCGCCAGGCCGTTCGGACCTGCGCCGACGACGATCGCGTCCACGAAAGCGGCCCGTCCGGCGCGGGGTCAGCCTGCGCGCGGCCGCGGCCTGCGCAGGGCTCGAGAGGGGGTGCCGAACATGTGCAACCCCGAGCGTATCCCGGCGTTCTGCCAGACGTTCCCGGCGCGTCGCCATTCGCGCCGGCGGTCGACGCACAGACGCTCGACGGTCACCTCCCCGTCGGTGCCGAGGTGCGCCGCCAGCGAGCTCAGCCTGTGCACCCAGTGCTTGTCCTCCTGCCGGTGCCCGCCGAACGCCATGCCGATCTCGTAGAGCGGGTCGCTGGCGCGCATCAGCACCTGCGCCTGGGCGACCGTCGCGCCGTCCTCGACGTAGGCGCTGAACGTGATCCAGCCGGCGAACATGTGTCCCTGCGGGGTCATCAGCGTGAACGACTCGCCATCCGCGAACAGGACGAGCACGCCGGTCGAGAGCTTCAGGCCGCCGGGCATCCCGAGCTCGAGTGCGGCCACCTCGCCCCGCGCGATCCCGGCGAGCGGCGCGAAGAAGCTGCTCTTGGCGGGCCAGAACTCGGAGAAGTGCTCCTTCCATGTCGAGATCACCGTGCTCGGCGAGGCAGCGTCCGTGCCGAGCGAGGTGCGGTACGTCTTCTGCCACATCCGGCCGAAGCCGTTGATCGGCGCCGTCGGGCGGCGTCCCGTCACGTTGATGTGTCCATCGGACACGGTCAGGGTCTGCACCGGACGCGCCCAGGCGGCAGCGTCCCGATGCTCGGGAGTGGGGCTCATCGTGGGACCTTTCGGTTAGGTGTCAGGCAGCCGCGGCGATCGCGGCGTCTTCGGTGAGGTGAATCGAGATCACCTCGTCGAGTCGCGTCAGCTCGAAGATCTGGCGGTAATGGTCGGTGAGACCGCAGGCAAGCATCCGCTGGCGGTTGCGCTTGGCGCGCACCAGCAGCGTCACGAGCAGGCCGATCCCGCTTGAGTTCATGTACTCCAGCCCTTCGAAGGCCAGAATGATCGCGCGCGCCCCGTCGGCCGCCCGCTCGTAGGCGTCCTGCAGCGCGGGCTCGGATTCGCGGGTGATCTCCCCGCCAATCTCGATCACACTGATTCCGGGGGCGACCACGCGGACGGCTAACGGGGTCGTGATCTCGGTCATCACGCCATCTCCTCTTGGTGTGGTGGCAGTTCTGTCTCGTCTGACAGGATCGTCACGAAGTCGGCGATGCGGGTGATCTCGAACATCTCCCGGTAATGGGCGCTGAGCCCGCTGGCGGCGACCGGTCGTCGCTCCGATCGCGCCCGCGCGAGCAGGCCGACAATCAGCGCGATTCCGGTCGAATTGATGTAATCGACCGACGCGAACTCGAGTAGCAGGCG
>JBEKRJ010000805.1:0-2912 GCA_049518835.1 Solirubrobacteraceae bacterium | reverse complement strand
TGGGGTTTAGGCCTTAAGCGGGGGCGGGTGCTTCCGATTAGGCGGGTTGTGGATGCGATCGCTGCAGTCGACCGGCCGGAGGCCGGTCGCCCGCGGGTGTTGTGCGTCGATGACGAGCCGCAGATTCTCGAGTCGCTGCGCGATTTGCTGTGGCGTCAGTTTGACGTGCGGACTGCGGGCGGCGGCGCCGAGGGGCTGGCGTGTCTGGGCGAGGAGCCCGATGAGTACGCGATTGTCGTCTGCGACATGCGGATGCCGGTCATGTCGGGGTCGGTGTTCCTGCGTGAGGCTCGCGATGTCGCTCCCGATGTGACGCGGATTCTGCTGACCGGCCACGCCGATCTCGAGGCGGCGGTCAGCGCCGTCAACGATGGCCAGCTGTTCAGGTTTCTTACCAAGCCCTGCCCGCGCGACGAGCTGCTCGCCGCGTGCATCGACGGGCTTGAGCAGCATCGCCTCAAGACCGCGGAACGAGTCCTGCTTGAGCAGACGCTGAAGGGCAGCGTGAAGGCGCTGACTGACATTCTGGCGCTCGTCAACCCGGCCGCGTTCGGCCGCAGCGTGCGGGTGCGTGAATATGTCGCCCGGCTCGCCGCAGAGCTCGCGGTCGCGGACGCGTGGGAGCTGGAGGTGTCGGCGCTGCTGGTCGGACTCGGTGCGGTCACGCTCCCGCCCCAGACCGTGGACAAGCTGTACGCGGGCGCCGGCCTGACGCCCGGCGAGCAGGCGATGGTCGAGCGGGTTCCGGCGGCGACGCGGCGGATCCTCGAGCACATCCCGAGGCTGGAGGGCGTGATCGAGACGCTCGACAACTATCACCGGTCCTATCGGGAGCGCGGCGCGGGCCGGTCGCTGCCGCTCGGATCCCGTCTGCTGCGGATCGCGCTCGACTACGACGCGCTCGAGGCGCATGGGATGAGCGCGAGCACCGCGCTCGCGACGTTGCGTGGGCGCGGGCAGGTGTATGACCCGGATCTGCTCGACGTGTTCGCGCGCGTGGTCGGCGACGACGACCGCCGGCGGATCGTGATCGAGCTGCCGCTGGCGAGGTTGCGCGCGGGGATGGTGCTCGCTGGCGACGTGCGCGGCGTCGCCGGCGCGCTGCTGATCGCGCGCGGCTTCACCGCGACTGACCAGCTGATCGATCGCCTGCACAATCTCGGGATCGGTGCCGTCCGCGAGCCGCTGCTCGTCATGGCCGATCACACCCGGACGCGGTAGGTAGCGCCGGCCGCTCACGGTCTGACGAGGGCTTGCGCCCGATCGTCGGTGTATTGGCGGTACCAGTCGAGCGTCCGCCGCAGCCCTTGCTCGAGCGTCACTTGCGGGGCCCAGCCGGCGGCCTTCCGCAGTTTGGTGGAGTCCAGCAGATCGCGAGGTACGCGGCGACGGCGTCCTCGACGTAGAGGAAGTCGCGCACGGGCGTGCCGTCGGAGCGGATCACCGGCCGGCGTCCCGCGATCGCCGCCAGCGCCGCTTCGGGCACGAGCCGCGAGCGGTGCAGGTCCCCGCCGCCGTACAGGTTGGCGAATCGTGTCACGGCGACTGGCAGCCCGAACGTGTGCCAGTACGAGCGCGCGAGCATGTCGGTCGCCGCTTTGGAGACGTCGTACGGGTGGCGCGGCTGCAGCGCCAGCTCCTCGCGATAAGGGAGCCTGTCGCTGGCGCCGTAGGCCTTGTCGGACGCGGCGACGATCACGCGCGCCACGCCCACGTGGCGGCAGGCCTCGAGCACCGTCCACGTTCCCCGGATGTTGGTCTCGAACGTCGACAGCGGCGCCGCGTTGGCGATCGCGACGATCGTCTGGGCGGCGAGGTGAAAGACCGTGTCGACCTCGTGTTCAGCCAGCGCGCGCTCGACCAGCCGCGGATCGCAGATGTCGCCCTGGACGACGGTCACGCGCCGCTCAGTCCCCTCGAGCACCAGCGCCGAAGCGCCGACGAGGTCGCGCCTGAGCACGGTCACACGCGCGTCCTGCTCGACGAGTCGCTTGACCAGCCAGCTTCCCAGCAGACCGTAGGCGCCGGTGACGAACACCGAGCGTCCGCCGAGCGTCGCGCAGCTCACGCAGGGATTATTCCGGCACGGCGCTGCTGGGCTCGCACGGAACCGTGAACCAGAAGCTGCCGCTACCGGGACTGCTGCTCACGCCGATGTCGCCGCCCATCAACGCGACGAGCCGCTTGGCGATCGAAAGCCTCAGACCCGGCCCGCCGTCCTTGCGCGCTCGGCCAGTGGGCGCGAACGCGTCGAACAGGTACTCGAGCTGCTCTGGGGCGATGCCGATGCCGGTGTCTGAGACCTCGAACCGGAGCAGATCGCCGCTGCGGGGGATCCGCTCCAGGGCCACGCGAACGAACACCTCGCCGTCCGGGTGAACCTGACCGAGTTGTCGAGCAGGTTCGCGAGCACCTGCCCGATGCGGCCGCCGTCGCCGCGAACGGTGTCGGGGAGGTGCAGGTCAAGATCGGCGGGGAACTCGCGGTCGAGCGTGCGCAGGAACTTGAGGAACTCCTGGTGGCGGTGACGGGCCACGCACTGGCCGATCACCTTGCCATCGAGCATCGAGAGCGCCGCGAACAGCGTGGTGGTGCCGTTGCGCTTGTAGTCGTGGGTCATCGTCCCCGCCCGTCCGGGCTTCATGGGCAGCGACGGCTGAGTGCGATCGAGCGCCTGAATCTGGCTCTTTTCATCGACACAGAGGACGATCGCCTTCTTCGGCGGGTTCAAGTACAGCCCGACGACATCGGTGAGCTTTTCCAGAAAGCGCTTGTCGTTTGAAAGCTTGAACGTCTCAACCCGCCAGGGCTTGAGGTTGTGCTGATCCCAGATCCGCTGCACCGTCGCCGGCGATACGCCCTTGGCTTTGGCCAGCGACCGACAACTCCAATGCGTCTCGCCGGGAGGCTTC
>JBEKRJ010000804.1:0-2918 GCA_049518835.1 Solirubrobacteraceae bacterium | reverse complement strand
ATCTCCCGAGAAAGCTTCGCTGTGCCGGTCCTCCAGCACCAGCATCGCGCGGGACGACCCCTGGGCGAGGATCGGCACGACCATGAGTGAGCGGCAATCACCGGCTGACACGTATGGGTCTTGGTTGAAACGGTGATCGCTGAGAGCGTCGCTGACGAGAAGTGGCTCGCGTGTCCTTTCGGCGTAACGGATGGCGGACACAGGCAGCAGCCGCAACTCTGCCGCCCGCTCGATCGGGATCGGTACCTGTCCGGTCCCGGTCGACGACGGCAGGAACCACTGCTCGGTCTGGCTGTCGAACAGGAGGAGTCGGACGGTCGTCGCCCCGGCCATCGACCCGACTATCTCGACGACACGGGCCTCTAGCCGCTCGAGGTTCGTCTCGGAGCTCAGCGCCTGAGAGGCTTGCAGAACCGCCATCAGGTCAATCGCCTCCGAAGCGACGCTGATCTTGGTGCTGTGCTGTCCCTGGGTGCGGGACCGGTCGGACTTGATGATGTGGGGGTGTTGCTGCTCAAGATGCTCAACCTTCGCCGAGGCTCCCCAGTCTTCGTAGAGGTCTCGTGCCTCGGAGAGCAGCGCGCGGCCGGTGTGGGTGAGCCCTTGGGCGATGTGGCACAGCCCCGCCCGCTCAGCGATGAAAGCGCGGTGCCACGGCCTGTGCCGGAGATCCAGCTCGGCCAAGGCCTGATCGAACGTCGCAGTCGCGATCTGGCCGTCGCCGACCGCCCAGGCCCTCTCAGCTTCGAGAAGGTGTCGGAGGTGAGAGAAGTTGGTGGGCCCGTCCTCGGCTCGGCGGGCGAGCCACCCCGCCGCCTCGTCGAGCGCAGCGATCGCGGCAGCTTGCTCGGGGGGATCGAGGTTCTTCGCCTGCTCGCCGAACGCCATTCCGCGGAGCAGGTAGACGGTATGTGCCAGGTAGTGGGAGTCGATGTACAGCAACAGGGGAGCGGCTGCCATCGCGTGCTCCAGCAGAGCGTCGGCATTTCCTAACAGCAGTGCGGCCAGCCCCTTGGCGATATGAAAGTGCGCCGCTGCCATGGGGTTCTGGGCGATGCCCTCGAGGTAAAGAGCCTCGTCGAAGTCATCGTCGTCGAACTCACCAGGAACCAGGGTCTGGCCCTGCAAGGACCTGGCGAGTTGCCGGAAAGCCACTGAGGATGCGCTGGTCTGCTCGTTGCCCATCCGGTCTGAGTAGTCGAGGCCGGTTTCTATGTCGGCAACGTAGTCCCCGAGCGATGATGCGCAGTCGATCGAGGAGTAACTCGCGTGGTATGTGAAGCATGCGTATTGAGGGTCGCCCCATCGAAGCAGTCCTTCGTGGGCGCGGTTGGCCTCCACGAGAACGTTCTCGAGAGTTTCGAACCAGTGGCCGCACCCTACCGAGAACAAAAACCGCGCCTGGGACGTTTCGGGCTCGTACCCGCGTTTCTCGCTGACTGCGAGCACCCGGCGATTGACGAGGTATCCGGTGAGGTAGTCGTCGCGCAACGGGATCGCGAGATGGCTCGCATGGCACACGGGAGCCACCAAGGGGGCGCAGGGACCGTGCCGCGCCCACAGCCGACGGGCTTGCACCACAAGCCACCCCAGGATCGAGGCGCCACTGAAGAACGCAGCCGGAATCAGCCGGTTGATGAGGCTCGCCGCGGCGATCACAGTCGGGTCACTCACCTCGGGTCGGTCGAGGTCGTCGACCTCCGTGCTCGTGATGAGCCATTGACGGAACTCGTCGAGCCCGCGCTCTGTCTCTGCAGCGACGTCCTTGTCGGCAGGCACCACAAGACCCAAGGCCCGCAGGAGCTCCAAACCGAGCACAATCGCCTCATGCGGGTGGTCGCGATTGGTCAGGCCGCTGATCTGAATGCAAGCCGGAGGAGTCATCTCCAGGGGGTCCGGGCGACGCCGCGCGATTGCAGCGTAGAGATCGTCGGCCTCGTCCAGGCGCCCCAAATTGAACAGCGCCGCATGTCTTTCGCACATCAAGCGGGTGACCAGCGGGTCATGCGCCTGTGCGGGCGTGCCCTTGACAAGCAGTACGGCTGCCTCCAGGAGCCGTTCGCATTGGGCGTAGTCCGATGATTGCAAGCTCGCTGCCGCCGTCCGGAAGAGCTCAGCGACGAGGCGCCGCTCGTCGTGTTCGGTGACCGAATCAAGGGCGGTGAGATACTGCGTCGCCGCCCTCACAGCATGCTCGTCATGGAGTGCGAACCGACGGCCCAGCGTGAGGTGGATGGCCGCGAGCGACTGTGGATCCAAGCCGGCACATGCGGCACGCCGAGCGCGATCGTGGCCGAATCGTGCTGTCAGCCCGGCTACCGCTGTGATTGCCAGCAGGCCGTCGTCGACGGCTGGCGCCAACCTGCTCTCTACGGCGGCCATGGGAAGGTCGGCTGCCAGGGCCAACACGTCGAGCGGGAGCTCGCCACCAAGAAGGGCGAGGACCCGGAGCAGCGATCGGCAGTCGTCGGGAAGGTACCCAAAACGCGCCACCAGAAAGTCGCTGGCGTCGCCCCGACCGATGTAGCTCCGGATCGTTCTGGAGTCCCAGCGCCACCCTCCCGAATCCGGCACCAGAACGCGGTCTCGACGCAACGCGTTGACCAACTCCACCGCGTCGTGGGGATTGCCGTGGGTTCGACTGCCGATCTCCTCCGCCAGATCCGAGGCCTCGCCCGGCCCAAGCCGCAGCATCTGCTCCAGCAACGCCTCAAGGTCCCCTGGCTCGAGATTGTCGATCGGGACGACCCTTGGCCAGCAGGGAGGCTGTTCCACCGAGTGAGATACGAGGCAAGGGGGTGCGTGCCATCGATCTCATCGTCCCTGTAGATCCCGATCAGCAGGAGGCCCCGGATTTGCGCGTCCTTGAGGATGGCATCGCAGACGTCGATCTGGGCCGGCGTGGCCCATTGCAGATC
>JBEKRJ010000803.1:0-2920 GCA_049518835.1 Solirubrobacteraceae bacterium | reverse complement strand
CGGTGCTGGTCGGCTTGCGCCGGCTGGGCCCCGCGGCGAGCGCCGGGCTGCGGGGGCTCGTCCACGACGCGTTCGCGCACCGCCGCAAGGCGCTGGCCGGGTCGCTGGCGCTCGCGCCGGGCGCCGATCGCGGGCTGCGCGAGCAGGCGCGGGCGGCGCTGGTGGCGCTCGGGCATCCGCCCGACGAGCGCGCCGAGCGGCTGTCGCCGGACGTGTTTCGCTCGCTTGCCGCGAGGCTTGGCCGGTGAGTGCGCGGGTGAGTTTGAGTGTGAGTGTGGTCGGGGGGGTCGTCGGGTGAGGCTGGTCGCGCTGGCGCCCGGGAAGGTCAACCTGTGCTTGGCGCTCGGCGCCCTGCGCCCCGACGGCCGCCACGAGCTGGTGACGTTGATCGAGTCGCTGTCGCTCGCCGACGAGCTCGAGCTCGTCACGCGCGTCGCGCTGCACGACGAGGTCGTGTGCGCCGGCGTCGAGGAGCCGAACATCGTCGCGCAGGCGCTCGCCGGGCTGCGGGCCTTGCGGTGGCCGGCGCCGAAGGTGAAGATCACGGTCCACAAGCGGATCCCGGTCGCCGCGGGGATGGGCGGCGGCTCGGCGGACGCGGCGGCGACGCTGCGGATCGCGCAGCGGCTGGCGCCGGTGCCCGAGGCGCTGATCTGGCGGCTGGCGGCGCAGCTGGGCGCCGACGTGCCGAGCCAGCTGGACCCCGGGCTGGTGCTGGCGACTGGGGCGGGGGAGGTGGTCGAGCCGGTCGGCGGGCTGGCGGGGGAGGTGGTCGAGCCGGTCGGCGGGCTGGCGGGGGAGGTAATCCAGCCGGTGGGCGGGCTGGCGGGGGAGGTCGGGCCGCACGCGCTGACGCTGCTGCCGTCCTCCTCCGAGTCGCTCTCGACCGCGGCCGTGTACGCCGAGGCGGACCGCCTGGGCTTGTCCCGAACGCCGGCGCAGCTGGCAGCGCTGCGCGGCGAGCTGCGGGCCGCGCTGCGCGAGCCCGGCCGGCTGCCGGCTGCGCTGCTGGTCAACGATCTGGCGCCGGCCGCGCTGGCTCTGTGTCCGTCGATCGAGGTGGCACTCGAGGCCGCGCGCGATGCCGGCGCCGAGGACGTGCTCGTGTGCGGCTCGGGGCCGACGGTCGCGGGCCTGTTCTGGGGCGCGGACGCGCCGGCCCGCGCCGCGCTGGCCGCGGGGTCGCTGGCGGGCCGGTTCCCGCGCGCCGCCGTGGCCGTGCCGGTGGCTCGAGGTTTCGGATTTCCGTTGTTTGCGTGACAGTTGTGGGCCGGCGGGGTGTGCGTCGGAGTCGTTCGGCACAATCACTGCGATAGCGATGAGCAACCAATCGATTACGTACGTCGTCGGTGCCGGCCTCGGCGCGCTCGCCGTAGTCGCGTTCTTGGCGCTGGTGCTCGTGCCGGCGGTCACGGCCTACCGCCGGCCGCTCGAGCGCGTCGCGGCCGTGGTCCTGTCCCTGTACGTGCTGGCGGCGCTCGTCGGCGTCGGGCTGGTGGTCGGGGCGCTGGTCGTGCTCGAGTGGCCGCGGGTGTTCTGAGCACGGTGGGGAGCATCGAGGTGGCCGACAGCGTTCAGCGAGGGGTGAGCGCGCCGGATCTCGGCGCGCTCGCGGCGATTACCGATGCGGTCCAGGCCGGCGCGGGGTTGCCGGAGATCCTGCGCGCCTCGGCGCGGGCGCTCGACGCAAGCCTGATCCTGATCGACCGCTCGGCGGCGGTGCTCGCGGTCGCGGCTCGCTCGCCGGCCGACGAGCGCTCGCTGATGCGCGATGCCGACGACGTGACCACGATCGAGCTCAAGGTCGCCGACACGAGCGTGGGCCGGCTGCGGATGCGGACCCGCGAGCAGACCCCCGACGACTCGCTGCTGCGTCTGGTGACGACGCTGATCGCGTCGGAGGTCGAGCGCGTGCGGGCACCCGAACGAGCCTCCGAGGAGGCGGCGTCGAGCTTTCAGCAAGCGGTGCTCGAGGGGCGGATCGGCGACCGCGGCGACCTCGTCGCGCGCGGCAAGTAGCTGGGGACCGATCTCGCGTCGGGCGGTAGCGTGCTGGTCGTGCGCGCGCATGCGCGCACCGCGACCGAGGACGACTGGCGCCGTCGGCTGCTGGCGGTCGCCGGCCGCGGCGCGAGGTCGATCGCGCCCGGCTCGATCGCGGCGCCGAGCGGTCGCGACCCTGGGGAGATCGTCGTGCTCGTGCCCGATCCCGACGGGGACACCGCCCGGCGCGTGTCCTCGGCGGTGATGCGCGAGCTCGAGTCCGGGCTGGCGGGGTTCTCGTTCGCGATCGGCCGTAGCCGCCAGGCAGCCGACCCGCTCGACCTGCACCGCGCGCGCAACGAGGCGCTGCTCGCGATCAACGTCGTCGAGGGCGATGCCGAGCGCAGCGAGCTGTCCTACGCCGACACCGGGACCTATCAGTTGCTGCTGCCCCACATGGACGACACCGCCGAGCTGAAGCGCTTCTACAGCGAGACCGTGCTGCCCCTCGTCGTCTACGACGAGCAGTACGAGACCGACCTGCTCGGCACGCTGTCGACGTTCCTGGACTGCGACGCGAACGTCAACGCGACCGCGGCCCGGCTGATCACGCACCGCCATACGATCCGCTACCGCTTCGAGCGCGTGCGCGAGTTGACCGGCCTCGACGTGTCCTCGACCGACGGGCGCGAGAAGCTGTCGCTCGGCCTCAAGGCGATGCGCGTGCTGGGCATCGCGCCGCCGCGCGGGCCGGCGACCGAGCCCGGCGCCGGCGGTGGCAGGGTGCCGCGCGCGAGCAGCTGAGCGGCCCGCGCGGGCCGGCGGCCCCGGCGGTCGCGATCGGGCAAGCGTCGGCGTACGCTGGAGCGATCGATCTAGTGGAGGTGGCCGATGTTTTCATGGCTGGGGAAGCAGATGATGGCGCGGACGATGGCCC
>JBEKRJ010000802.1:0-2923 GCA_049518835.1 Solirubrobacteraceae bacterium | reverse complement strand
GCGATCGCCGCAGAGCTCGTGGTCACCGACCGTGCGGTCGAGAAGCATGTGACCAGCATCTTCGCCAAGCTCGACCTCTCCTCAACTGGCGACGATCATCGGCGGGTGCTCGCAGTGCGGGCGTTCTTGAACGCCTAGAGACTCGCTCTCTTTACCGGCCGCATCCGGGATGTCAGCGAGTCTCAGCACCCGGTCGCGGGCCGGCCATGTGCCGAAGCGGCGCCCATCGGGGTTTCTTTGTTTGGGCCGCTCCGGTGCCCGGGCGCGCGACACATAGTCAATAAGTCAATTCATCACGAGGCGATACTCGACCCCGCATTGTGCGTTAGCGAGGATGAATATCGGCACAATCACCTTATCTCCGGTAGCCTCACCTCCGCTCGTCTCCTGCGGAGCATCATGCTCCCTCACCTCATCGGCCAGAACGTCTGAGGCGAGCTTAGGTGGCTCTCCTCGCCATCTGGGGGTGACCGGAGCGCTGCGGAATCCCGAAACGGCTGCATATGATGCGATTCTCAGTACACGACTCCCGATCGCAAGCCGTACACCCCACGGACAGCGCTCGCGGCGCGGGACACGGATCCCTGCGGCCAGGGGCGCCCTCCCCCGTTGGACCTGGATGATGGTGGCGCCGGCGGCGGGGCTGTCAAGGTCGCAGGCTCCCTTTCCCTCGCTTCGCTCGGTGACAGCCCCGCCGTCCGGCGCGATGCTCCGCTGAGGTCCAACAGGGGGAGGGGGCTGCCGTTTGCCGTCCCAGCCACCAACGCCTCAACGAGAGCCCAGTCTCCAAGCACCCAGCCACAGCCCCTCTCCGCCAGTCCCGCGAGAGCGTGCCAGCAGCCGCCAGATCACCGCCAGACACCCCCAGGACAAGCGCCGGTCACCCCCAAATGACGAGGAGTCCCGCTTAGGTGGCCTCGATTCTGCCGAGGCCTGCCGGATCCATCGATTGTCGAGCCCGCTAGGCTCGCGTCCGTCGAGCATGGCATCTAGGTCACGTTCATCGAATCGGTCTGGCATCTCGTGCATGGCGTTTCCTCCGCTGAGACTGGGTTGAAGCACAGCGGCAGAGTTCCACCTAGTAGCCGGACGCGTTTCGGTGTTGCGGCCAGGTGTCTTGGCGTTCGGATCGCCCCGACAGGTGGTTCGGTTCGCCGCACTGTTCATGGCCGCGGTTGCCGAAATAATTCCCGGCGTGATGAGGACCGTCTTGATGATCAATGACCCGAGTGCGCGCAGAGCCCGTCTGGGACGCAGCGAGGCGCTGGATTCTTACCTGGAAGTGCGCGCTTCGCTTTGCGCCCGCGCTACACGCCGAGCATCGAGCGGACGGCGGCACCGGAAAGGTCGCTTTTCGGGATGAACCCGCGCGCAGCGCTGGTCGAGACGAGCGACCCGTAGTCCGCGCCGTCGCGGCTCGAGGTAAGGATTACCGTGGGCGGGCGCTCGAGCTGCGCGAGCTGCTCGGCCACCTCGAAGCCGTCGATGTCGGGAAGCTGAATGTCGAGCAGGACCAGCTCGGGGCGGCGCTGACGCACTGTGTCGATGCCTTCGACCCCAGTAGCGGCCTCATTAACCGCGAAGCCTTCCGTCTCAAGCAGCGAGCGAGCGCTGGCGCGAAAACCTGCGCTGTCGTCGATGATCAGAGCGTCTAGCATCACGCCAATCGTGCCAGACGACCTTCCGAACGACAGTACGGCTACCACCCCTTTTTGACCGAGGCGCAGATCGCTCCGCCAAGCCGATCCGACGCGAGGCCGCGGAGCGAGTCGAGCTTCAGCCGGGCGTCCCAGGCGCGGGTCGCGACGCGGTCGGCGGCCCGCTTGCCGCCGACGAGGCCCAGCACGAGGGCCACGGCACCGACGGCAGCGTAGACGAGGTCAACGGCGGCGAGGCCCGCGATCAGGCCGGCGATGCCCGCCGCATCTGCGAGCTGGACCAACGGTTCGATCGCGGAGCCGCGGCGCCAGGCCCACTCCCGGGGAACGCAGCGGCAATCGAGCCGGCAGCGCGATCAAGCGACGGAGACGATCATGACGTTCGTTTCGTTGGTGAAGGTGACCCGCCAGCTTCGCCGCTAAGGCCTGGCGTTGCATGGTGCAGCCCAGCGTTCGGGGGTACGGCCTGACCCCACGGTGCACCGCTCATCAACGTACGCCGCGGGCGCTACCTTGTTTGTGCGGTCGAGGGGGTCTGAACGATCGGTTGTGAGTGCTGCCTCGTCGTCGTAAGCTGAAGGGCCGATGAGCGTTGAGCTCGTTTCCGTTGCGTCTGAGCCGCATACCACGCGCCGCACGCTGCGGCGCTTTTCGCCGTGGGCGCTCCTCGTCGTTGGTTCGCTGATGGCGGTGATCGCCGGGGCGGCGGTGCTCGCCGCTTGGTGGCTCGCCAGCTCCCGCACCACAACTGTCGTCTACGCAGTGCCGAGAACGCTGCTTGGGATCGAGTTGCGCGTGCAATCCGGCAATGTCACGATCGTTGGCGGCAGCCAGGCGGGTGTTTTGGTTAGCCGTACCGACCACTCGGTCTTTGGGCACGGCCCGCGTGAGCAGCGCCTCGTCCGGCTTGGGATTCTGCATCTCGTCTCGAGCTGTCCGGCGCTCGTCCTCGGCTCTTGCGTTTCGAACTACCTGATCGATGTGCCCGATAACGTCTCGATCAACGTGCGCGCCGAGCACGGCGCTGTGCGTTTGGAGGGCTATCAAGGCTCGGCAGATATCACGACCAACGCGGGCTCGATCACCGCCGAGGGCTATTGCGGGTTGGTGCTCGCTGCCACAGCGGCCAGCGGCAGCATCAGCGTCGGGACCTCCTGCTCGCCGGCGCGACTCGCGCTTTTCAGCGACAGCGGCAGTGTCGCCGTGACTGTCCCGGCCGGGAACTACCGGATTGACGCAGCCTCGCAGAGCGGCAATTCCCGTAT
>JBEKRJ010000801.1:0-2927 GCA_049518835.1 Solirubrobacteraceae bacterium | reverse complement strand
TCGCTTCCGAGAGCGGGGCGAGCTGCGACGGCGTGGCCATCGGCCTGACCTCGGCGGGCGGCTTCCTGACGGGCAACTGCTGCCGATCGAGGTCGAGCTGACCGAGAAGTCTTCCGCCCGGCTGAAGGCGGTGCTCGAGCTGCACAGCGAGTGGATCACGGCGGGCAAGCGCGGGGCCGTCATCCATGTCTGTGGCGATGAGGAGATCGCCGAGCGCGTCCTCGCCGAAGGCGCGCAGGCGGGTCTGAGCGTCGAGCGCGGAACGATGCGCACCGAGCTGGTCACGACGATCCAGCGCGGGGCCGTTGAGGCATGCTCGACGCTGGCGTCGACGGACTGGCATCTGCTCGGGACGAGGGTGGCGTGATGCTGCGCCCGGAGACGATCGTCGCCGACCTCGGCCTGACGCTGCTGCTCGGTCTCGCCGGCGCTGTTGGAGCGTGGCTGGTGCGCCGGCGAACCAGCCTGTCGGCACGGAATCTGTATTTGCCGGCTGCCGTCGGCGTGATCGTGCTGGTTGGCGCGATCGGGCTTCGTGCCTGGGGCGTGGGGATCGTCGTGTTTCCGGTGGTGGCGCCGTGGGTCGCTGGCGCGATCGTGGGTGCGCGCTGGCGCACGGGCGATCTCGGCGCCGGGGAGGAGCTTCGCAACCACGAGCTCGCACGGCGATGGATCTGGCAGCCCGCGCCCGAGCGCTCGGATGGCGAGCGGTCATATCTGCGCTCGCAGGGAGAGCTCGTCCGCGAGCGACCGTGGCCACGGTCGCTCGGGTACGTCTCCATGACTGCGATGGGGAAGCACGGACCGCGGCTGACGCTCGGACCCGCGCAGCACGTCGTCCTGTTCGACGCGACCGGCGCCGGTAAGACCACGACCGCCCGACGGGTGATCGCCGCTCGCACGCTCCATGGGAAAGCGGCGCTGCTGGTGCTCGACCAGAAGGGCGACCCCGAGGACGTCGAACACATGAAGCAGCTCGCCGCCAAGGCCGGCGTGCCGTTCATCCTGTTCGACTCCCAGGACCCGACGACCGATCGCTGGCAGCCGCTGTGGAGCTCTCCCGATGGGGTCGCCGCCCGCGCGGTCGAGGCGATCAAGCAATCCGAGCCCTAGTACTACGACGTGCTGCGCCGGCACCTCGACGTCGTCTGCAAGGTGCTCCACGCCGCCGACATGTGGCCCCCATCGATCCCGCTGCTGATTGACGCCTGCCTTCCGGGGAACTACGAGCAGCTGGTCAAGCTGACCCAGGTCCTGGACGACAGCCACGCCGCGCTGAAGCGCCGCGCCGACGCGCACGGCACCTACGTCGGCTCCGCCCGCGGGACGCAGGACCTCTCCGGCGGCGTCTTCCGCCTCGAGGTCGCGCTCGCCTTGGCCGGCCGGACGCTCGTCACCCCGCGCCTCACGCCGGACGGCGAGACCGTCGCCGTGCGGCTCGTGGAAGCGCTCCGGCAGCGGGCGGTGGTGATGTGGCGGACGCACGCCGACCGGATGCCCGACGAGGCCGCGGCGCTCTCGGTGCTCGCGCTCGCGGACCTGCACGACGCCGCCGAACAGGCTGGCGCGCCGTGACTCTGCTGCTGGACGAGTTCGGTGCCGTGATCAAGATGGCCGCGCAACGCGGTGTCGCGATCCTGCAACGTGGCCGCTCCCACGGCGGCCAGGCCATCGTGATCACCCAATCGGCCGCCGACATCGACGCGCTCACCCAGCAACCCGGACTCTTGGCCAGCCTGACCGACAACTTCGCCGCCGTCGTCGCGCACCGGCAAACCAGCCCGGAGTCCCGCGATTGGCTCGCGAAGCTGATGGGCACCCGCTCGCTCTGACAGACGACGAGCCAGACTGGCGCGCACGGACACACGCACACGGGGCGCGGCAGTGCCCGACGCGGGCGCGAGTTCCGCATCTCCTCCGACACGTTCGGCGCTCTGAACCGAGGCGAGGCCGATCTACACCCCGGTCGCCGGCCAGCCGACTCGGGCGAACATCCTGCCCGTCCAGCTCCCTCGCGCGAACCCCGACCGGATCGACCCGGCCGGCCCGCGCACGCTCTGCGAGATCCCAGTCCATCCCGAGCAGACGCTGACCGTCGCAGGACCGCTCGAGAGTCCGCCCCTCACCCAGCGAACCGGGCCAGCGCCCGGACTCTGATCTGCCGGTCCCAGAGCTAACGTCAATCACCAACGCCATTGACCCAGACCGACAACAACGACTTGGAAAGCGGCGCCGGGGCGAGCGCGCGCAGCGTGAATACGCGCGACTCCGGCAGGCGCGACGCGAGCGTGTCAGGGCCAGGTACGGACCCGTCGGCTCGGTCCTCGCCGCGCTCGCCGGCGAAACACACACGCTCGACGCCTGGCGCCAGGGCGCCGAGGGCGAAGCCGCGACCGCCCGCGCGCTCGACGTCCGCCTGCACCGCAGCGACGCCTTCGTGCTCCACGACCGGCGCATCCCAGGCCGCGGGCGGTGGAACATCGACCACATCGCGATTGGCCCCAGCGGCGTCATCGTGATCGACACCAAGAGCAGCCGCGGCCGCGTCCAGCTCGCGACCGTCGGGATCCTCAACCGCCGCGAGCAGTTGCTCGTCAACGGTCGCGACCGCACCAGCCAGCTCGACGCGCTCGAACGGCAAATCGCGCGCGTCGCCGACGCGCTCGATCGCCACGACGCCTGCGACGTTGCCGTGCTCGGCGCGCTCTGCTTCCCGTTCATGCGGCGCGAGTGGCTTCGCTACAGCCGCGCTCGCGACGGGCTGATCACCGTCGATGATCCGGCTCACATCGCCAAGCTCGTCAAACGCGCCGGACCGCTCGACGCCGACGAGATCGCGTGGCTCGCCGAGACTCTGGCCGCGGCGTTCCCGCCGGCCTGAGACCGGCGGTCAGAGACCGGCAGGAAGCCGTAGCACCGGAACGTGC
>JBEKRJ010000800.1:0-3785 GCA_049518835.1 Solirubrobacteraceae bacterium | reverse complement strand
CAACGGGTTCATCCTGCTCGGCGCCGAACGCCTGCGTCGGCGCGCGGCCGTGCGCGAGCTCGCCCGCCGCGAGGGCACGAAGGACGACGGCGGCCGGGTGCTCGACACGCTCGAGTACCCCGAGGCCGGCATGATCGGGCTGGCGCAGTCAGCGGCGCTGATCGCCGGGATCAGCCGCGACGGGATGTGCATGGCGAGCGGCCTCGCGCGGGGCCTGGACAACGCCGACGCGGGCCGCTTCGGCTTCCTGCTGGCGACGCCGATCATCCTTGCCGCCGGCGTCCTCAAGGTCGGCGACCTGACGGGGCCAAACGGCGCCGGGATCCGCGCCGCCGCCGTGCTGGCCGCGATCGTCGCGGCGGTCTTCGCGGTGGCCACCGTCCACTTCCTGACGCGCTACTTCCGCCGCGGCAACCTGCGTCCGTTCGGGGTCTACTGCTTGATCTTCGGCGCGGCGATGATCATCTACAACGCCTAGCGGTCAGCTAGCCGAAGCGCACCTTGCCGTTGGACTTCGCGCGCTCCTGCGCGCGGTCGACGAACTCCAGGCGCTTGAGCGCGGCGCGGAACAGCCGCGTGACCAGCCGCAGGCGGGCGTTCTCCGAGCGCAGGTCGAGCAGGCCCTGCTTGGCGTCGAGGCCGAAGTCGACCGTCGCCGCCATCCCGTAGGCGCTCAGCTCGGCCAGCTCGAGCTCGGTGGGATCGCGGTCGGTCGCGCGCCTGACGAGCTCCGCGTAGGCCTCGTGCGCGGCCCGCTGCAACTCGCGATCGAGCAGCTCGTCGCCCCGGTCGGCGACGAACTCGACGACCCCCGCCGGATAGGCGAGGTGGCCCTGGCGCTCGACCACCCGGAACGGCCGCGTGCCGCGCGCGAGCAGGTTCATGCGCCCATCGTCCATCCGCTCAAGCACGCGCTCGATCTCGCACGCGCAGCCGATCTCACGCAGCCCGTTGCCCGACAGCCACACGATCCCGAACTCGCGCTCGTCGCGCAGGCACTCGCCCATCATCGTCTTGTAGCGCTCCTCGAAGATGTGCAGCGGGATCAACTCGCCTGGGAGCGCGACGATGCCCAGCGGAAACAAAGGGAACTCGTGTGCGAGCCGATCCGCCATCGACTCCAGTCTAGGCGCCGTCGGCCGCTACGCCCGTCGCGCGCCGAGCAGCAGGTTGTAAAAGATCGCCGGCGGCAGCAGCGGCTCGAGCACGCGGTCGTCGAGCCGCTGCAGCAGCAGATACCCGTGAAAGGCGTACTTGCGCCACAGGATCGGCACGTCGTCGGGCTCCGCGCTTGCCTCCAGCGCGCGGTTGAACCACCCGAACCAGTTCGCCACCAGCTCCTCGCCGCGTACGGCGACATCGACGAACCCGGCCGCGCGGGCGTGGTAGGACAGGTCCGAGGGCGCGAACGCGTGGATGTCGACGAACCGCTCGAGTGCGTGGTCGCGGTCGGCCGTCTCGAGGTCCGCGGGCCTGGCCGGCGCTGCGCGCAGCGCCGCGCGCCACAGCGGCGCGAGCCACCCGGCGCCCCGCTTGGGGATCGCCGCGAGGCGGTCGCCGATCCGCGACGGCTCGCCCGCGAACGCGATCCGGCCTCCCGGCCGCAGCACGCGGTGAAACTCGGCGAACGCCTTGCGCAGGTCGGGCAGGTGGTGCAGCACGGCGTGTCCGAGCACGAGGTCGAAGCTGGCATCTGCGAACGGCAGCGACTCGGCGTCCGCGCGCGCGGTCTTGACGGTCACGCCGAGGAGCCGGGCGTTGCCGGCCAGCTGCGCCATCATCCCGGGCGAGATGTCGGTGCACGTCGCCTCGCGCACGACCCCCGCCTGGAGCATGTTGAGCGTGAAGTAGCCGGTGCCGGCGCCGATCTCGAGCGAGCGCTGGTAACCCCGGCGCAGCTCGTGGCCGAGGATCTTGCGCAACTTGCCGAGCACCTGCGCCTGACCGGTCGCCCCGTAGTCGATCCCCCACTTCGAGTCATAGCTTTCCGCGGCGACGTCGTGATAACGGGTGTTGACGTCGCGGATCTGATCCGCCGTCCTGAGTGCCTCCATGGCCGCGCGCACATTACTCTGTCGGCCGGTGACGTTGGACCTCTACGAGCAACAGAACCAGCCGCCGGGCGTGCCGCCGCTGCAATTGACCGGCGAACGGACGCTGCCCGACGTGCCCGCCGAGAACTACTGGTTTCGCCGCCACCTGGTCGTCTACGAGTGGATCGCGGCGCGTGTCGGCGGGCGCCGGGTGCTCGATCTGGCGTGCGGCGAAGGCTACGGCTCCGAGCTGCTGGCGCGGTCCGCCGGCGGCGTCGTCGGCGTCGACGCCAACCCTGATGCCTACGAGCACGCGCGCCGGCGCTACCGGCGTGACAACCTGCGCTTCGAGCGGGGACTCGTCGAGACCTACGGCGAGCGCGGGTCCTTCGACGGGGTCGTGTTCCTGCAGACGATCGAGCACGTGATCGATGCCCCCGCGGTGATGGCGCACGTCGGCTCGCTGCTGGCGCCCGGCGGCGTCGCCTACGTGTCGACGCCTAACGTGCTGACGCTCGCGCCGCCCGGGGCGTCGCGGTCCGAGAACCCGTGGCACCTGCGCGAGTACCGCGCCGGCGAGTTTGCCCAGCTGTGCCGATCGGCGTTCGCAAGCGTGCAGGTGCTCGGCCTGTTTCACGCCCGCAAGCTGCGCGTGCACGAGCTCGCGCTGGCGCTCGGGTGGGACGCGGTGCACGCGCGGTTGCGGATCACCAAGCCGTTCTACGATCGCTTCACGCCCGCGATCGCAAGCAGCGACTTCGCGCTGCGCGGCCGGCGGCTTGACCGGGCGCTGGACTTCCTGGCGAGATAACAGACCTCGAGGGTCGCCGGCAGGCGGCCACTGAGGACGTTGAAAGCAAGGATTCGTGTTCGTCAGCGCCGGCTGGCTGGCGGCCTACGGGGGCGGGCGAGCGCTGCGCGACGTGATCGGCAAGACCGACTTCGACATCTTCAGCCAGCCGCACGCCGCGGCCGCGTTCGAGGACGAGCAGCTGATCATCGCTACCGGACGGCCGCTGGTCGCCAAGGTCGAGCGCGAGACCTATGCGAGATGCGCGACCCGACGCTGGTCGCGCGCGTCGCGTCGGCGCTCGAGCGCCACGGATCGCGCCGGCGCGACTGCAGCTCGAGGTCACCGGGAGCGCGTTGATCGGCGAGCTCAGCGACGCGCACCGAGCGCTCGCAGCGCTCGCGTCGCTCGGCGTCGGAATCGCGCTCGACGATTTCGGGACCGGATACTCGACGCTGGTGCACCTGCAGCGGCTGCCGGCCGACATCCTCAAGATCGACCGCAGCTTCGTCGCCCAGGTCGACGGCCAACGGCGCGACCGCGCGATCCTCGCGGCGGTGATCGCGATGGCGCACGCGCTCGGGATGACGGTCGTCGGCGAGGGCATCGAGACTGACGCGCAGCGCCGGCAGCTGCTGTCGCTGCGTTGCGACAAGGCGCAGGGGTACCTGTTCGCGCCGCCGCTGCCGGCGGCCGCGATCGCTGCCCTCGCGGCCCCGCGAGCGTCGCTCGAGCGCGCCGCCTAGCGCCGGCGGCGTAGGGTGTCGCGGATGAAGCCCAGGGGCGAGCTTGCGATCGTCCTGCACACGCACATGCCCTACGTGGAGGGCTTTGGCACGTGGCCGTTCGGCGAGGAATGGCTGTGGGAGGCGATCGCGACCTGCTACCTGCCGCTGCTGGACGTGCTCGGGCGAGCGCCGATCACGCTGTCGCTGACGCCGGTGCTGTGCGATCAGCTCGAG
>JBEKRJ010000799.1:0-2939 GCA_049518835.1 Solirubrobacteraceae bacterium | reverse complement strand
GAGGCTGCTGGCCGCCTGGCTGGTGCTCCCGTTCGTCTACATCTGCGCGATCGGCGCCGGCTTCTTCGCGAGCTACCTCGCGGTCGTGCAGCAGATCGGCGACGTCTCCTCGGGCGGCTTCTTCTTGATCTTCTGGTTGTTCCAGAACCCTCCCGACATGCTCTTCAGCCTGATCAAGGCGATGGCGATGGCGACGATCGTCGTGCTCGTCGGCTGCTACTACGGCTACAACGCCAGCGGCGGCCCGGTCGGCGTCGGCACCGCCACGGCAAAATCAATGGTGTTGAACATCGTCGGCGTACATCTGGTCGGAATGCTCGGGACGCAGCTGTTCTGGGGCGCCAACCCCCGAGCCCCGATCGGCGGCTGACCGTGGCGCGATTTGGCCGGCGTCCCCGGGCAGGTGACCACGACGCGCCCGTTCGCGATCACCCGGCCGGTGCCGGCGATGACGAGGAGTACCGCTGGCACTCGAGCAACATCAGCCCCTCCGGGCACCCCGATGCGGTGCAGTTCATCGACATCCACAAGTCGTTTGGCCGCACGCACGTCCTGCGCGGCTTGAACATGGCCCTGCCCGAGGGGATGGTGTCGATGATCATCGGCCCGTCGGGGACCGGAAAGTCGGTCTGCATCAAGCACATGGTCGGGCTGCTGTACCCCGATCGGGGCGACGTGCTCGTGCACGGCGAGTCGGTGCCGCAGATGCCCGACGACCGGCTGTTCGAGATGCGCAAGAAGTTCGGGCTGCTGTTCCAGGACGGGGCGTTGTTCGGCTCGATGAACCTGTTCGACAACGTCGCGTTCCCGCTGCGCCAGCACACCGAGAAGAGCGAGCAGGAGATCGAGGAGATCGTCATGCGCCGGCTGACGGAGGTCGGCCTCGGGCACTCGCGCGATCGGATGCCGAACGAGCTCTCGGGTGGGATGCGCAAGCGCGCGGGCTTTGCGCGCGCGCTCGTGCTCGAGCCCGACATCGTCCTGTTCGACGAGCCCGACTCCGGACTCGACCCGGTGCGCACGGCGCTGCTGGGTGAGCTGATCCTCGAGGTCCACCGCGAGATGCTCGAGGAGGCGAAGGCCAAGCGGCGGCCCCACCTGCCGACCTTCTGCGTGATCACGCACGACATCATGAGCGCCCGCCGGGTGGCGGATTACATCAACGTGCTGTGGAGGGGCCGGATCGTCGAGGCGGGCCCCGCGCAGGACATGCTGCACAGCGAGAACCCGTTCATCCGCCAGTTTTTGTCGGGCGACTCCGAGGGCCCGCTGACGATGGACTAAGGGCCGCGGGCCCTAATCTAAGGGACGGGACGTGAGCTCAGCGGCGCGCGGCGCCCGCCGCCCGACAGCTCGCGCGCCGGCGACCGCGTTAGCCTGCTGGCGGTGAAGCCGGCGATCGACGGCCTGCAGAAGGCGGCGGCGCGCAGGCCGGGGGTGACGATCGCGATCGTGCTCGCGGCGGCGATCGCGGGCGCGGTGCTCGCGCTGGGGCTGAAGCCCTCGGCGGGCACGGACACATTCGTCTCGCGCTCGTCGGCGAGCTACCGCGCCACGATCGACGACTACCGGCAGTTCGGCGGCGAAGCGGTGGTCGTGCTGATCCGCGAGCCGTTGCGCGAGCTGGTGGGCAGCGGCGACCTGACGACCGTCGCCCAGCTCGAGGCGTGCCTCGGGGGGCAGGTCGTGCAGGTCGATCAGCAGTTGCACGCGTACACCCCCGCGGGCGCCGGGGCGCGACCGTACGGCGGCTTTGCCAGTCCGTGCGGGAAGCTGATGCAGGCCAAGCCCGTGCAGGTCGTGTATGGGCCGGGGACGTTTCTCAACCGAGCCGTCGCGGCGGTCAACGTGGCCGTCAGGTCGCTGGTCAGCGGTGCGCAGCAGTCAGCGCAACGGGCCGCGAGCGCGGCCTACGCGCGCGCGCTGGCCACGCGACAGCCGCGCCGGCGGGCGCTTGCGGACGCCAACGCCGCCTACCGGCGCTCCGCGCGGCAGTCGACGGTCGCGCTCTATGAGCTGTATCTGCAGTCGGGCATCCAGGGCACGCCGAACATCGACGACCCGCAGTTCATCGACCAGATCGTGTTCGGCCAGGGCAGCGCCGCAGGCGCGCCGCAGGCTCGCTTCGCGTACCTGTTCCCGACCGCGGCATCGGCACTGATCCAGGTCCGGCTGAAGGCGTCGCTCAGCTATGCCCAGCAGGCGCAGGCAATCGGATGGATCCGCGAGGCCGTGCGGATGCCGGCCTTTCGCCTCGCGCACGCGGGCGCCTACACGGTCACCGGCGAGCCGGTCGTCGTCAGCGAGCTCGCGTCGGCGATCACCGGCTCGATCGCGCCGCTGCTGCTCGCCGCCGTCGGGGTGATGGCGATCGTGCTGACGCTCGCATATCGCCGCGCGCTGGCGCTGGCGCCGCTGGCGATCGCGCTGGCGGCGGTCGCGATCACGCTCGGGGTGGCTTCGCTCGCCGGCGCGGCGCTGACGATGGCGTCGATCGCCGCCGTCCCGGTGCTGATCGGGCTCGCCGTCGACTACGGGATCCAGCTGCAGCCGCGCGTGGCGCAGGCCGGCGAGGGCCGCCGCTTCGCGGGCGGCGCCACCGGCGCCAGGCCGGCGATCGGGACGGCGGCGCTGGCGAGCGCGGCCGGCTTCCTCGCGCTGGGGCTGTCGCCGGTGCCGATGGTGAGGGGCTTCGGCGTGCTGCTCGTGCTCGGGATCGCGGTCGCGTTCGCGTGCGCGCTCGCGATCGCGCCGGCGTGGCCGGTCCGCGTGCCGGCCCGCGATCCGTTCTCGCCCGTTGCCGGCGCCCGGCGCCGCGCGCTGCGGGCGCTCGCGCGGCGACCGCTGCAGGTGCTTGCCGTCGCTGGCGCGGTGGCGGCGATCGGGTGGGTCGCGGATACGCGGACGGCGGTGCAATCGGATGTGACCAAGCTCGTCCC
>JBEKRJ010000798.1:0-2945 GCA_049518835.1 Solirubrobacteraceae bacterium | reverse complement strand
CCGACCCAGACCGGAACGGTGTGTGGGCTGCGATCGTCGAGCAGGGTCGCGACGTGCGCGATGTTGGGCGCCTGGAACAGATCCCGGAGATCCGGGGAGAGCGTGGTCGTGGAAAGGCTCCTTCCGTCGGTCGGTCCCCACACAGTGAGTTCCCTCAGGGAACGGCCATCAAACATGCAACCTAGCGATTTTGCAACCACGCACTGCTCGCGCGCTGGCGGTGGCGGGTGAGCCGTGGTCATCGTTGATCCTGCGTGACGCCTGAGTCGCGATCCGCCGCTTCGACGAGCTGCAGGCCGAACTGGGCATCTCACGCAAGGTGCTCGCAGAACGATTGCGCTGAGGCAGTGACCACGCCGGTCTGCTCGCGCTCCTCAGACTCATCAGCGAAGGTATGCTCCGGCGGCGCGGATACTCACAGCGCCCACCACGCCACGAATACGAGCACCGAACAAAGGGCTTGACTTCTGCGGCGTGCTGATCGCGATGATGGCCTGGGGAAGCCGCTGGACCTCCGGCGAGGCCGACCAGCCGGTTCTGCTGCGCCACCACACCTGCGAAGGGCACATGGCACGCTGCGCTTCCTGCGGAGATTCAGGAGGCTCTGCGCGAGCTGGTCGGCTCGGCGAGGGAGGGGCTGTTGGCGCTGAGTGTTGGCGCTGGACCGTCGTGGGTCAGTCGTTGATGGAGTTCGAGATCGAGTTGCTGGCCGGGCCGAAGGGCAGCCTGACAGGCTGGCGAAGCGTCACGGTTACGAGCAGGAGTCAGTGACACTCGGTGGGCGGCGAGTGACCATCCGGCGTCCCAGGGTGCGTTCTGCCGATGACAGTCAAGGGCTTCCGCTGGCCACCTAGGAGTACTTCGCCTCGCGATCCGCTCACCCAGGTGGTGCTGGATCGTATGCTCGCCGGTGTGTCAACTCGCCTTTTCGTGACGGTGGGCGAGCCTGACGGGCAAATGTCACTGACCATCTGCCCGACAATGAGCGTGACCGGATACGTGGTCGGATCAGGCAAGCGTGGGCGCTCACAGACCACCACCGTCAAGCGCGCCGGCGGCTCCAGCAGCTGGCAGCGGGACTCGAGCGCACCTGGCCCGATGCGGCGCGCTCGCTGTGTGAAGGGCTCGAGGAGACACTCACTCTGATGCGCCTGGGCATCAGCGGCCAGCTCGCTAAGCCACTGTCATCGACCCAACCCGTGCGAGTCGATGATCGAGACCGTCCGGCGTACCCAGCGTAACGTCAAGCGCTGGCGGGAGGGTGACATGTCCAAGCGACGGACTGCTGCCGGGGTGGTCGAGGCCGAGCGCAAGATCCGTCGGATCATCGGGTACCACGACCTCGCCACGCTTGTCATCGCGCTCGTACGGCACGCTCGCCTAACTGTCACTCACATAATCG
This sequence comes from Solirubrobacteraceae bacterium, assembly GCA_049518835.1. Classification (GTDB taxonomy): domain Bacteria; phylum Actinomycetota; class Thermoleophilia; order Solirubrobacterales; family Solirubrobacteraceae; genus Palsa-465. Next base: position 1,543 of record JBEKRJ010000798.1, on the reverse strand, counting down.
CTACTCAGCCCGCCGATGAGTGTCACCACGGTACGGCAAAAGGAGCAGGTATTATATGAGGGCGGCGCCTGCGGCGATGCCTTCCGCGCGCGGTTGCAGAAGCGTGCTGCCGCCCGCAGGTGCTCGTGCGGCGGGAACGCAGGACCGTCGGGGCGCGACGGCTTCGGTGCTTGTCGCCGCAAGCGCGCTCGGCGCGGACCGCGGACGAGCGGCGTCGTGTGTCGCTCGGGGGGGCTTGTGCAGAGATGCGGTTGGCTGCGCGTAGCGTGACCGTCGCCTCGTTCAAACCCGGGAGTTCGGTGTGGCCGTTCAGTCCGGCGTGCGGTCGAGGTGCTGGGCGAGTTCGACGATCAGGCCTTCGGGTCCGCGGACGTAGCAGAGGAGGTAGGTGTTCTGTCGCTGCCGTCGGGCCCGCGGGCGATCACAACCTCGACGGTTGCGTTCTCGAGGTCGATGATCCGATCGATCCACTCGCCGCTGAACGTCCCGGGCTCGTCGCAGTCGAAGCCGAGCAGCGCGAGAAATCGGACTGTCTCGTCGAGGTCCTAGACGAGGCCGACGTGGACAAAGTTGGTGACGCCGGAGGCGTTGCTCATTTTTGTGCTCCTCTCCTGGGGTTCCTTTAAGAGACGGTCGTGACGGTATCACGTGCAGTTCCTTGAGGAAACCCGGAGTGGTACTGTGATCGCATGCAGCGCACCAGCTTCGGCGAGATGACGTGCTCGATCGCCCGGACGTTGGACGTCATCGGCGAGCCCTGGTCGCCGCTGATCCTGCGTGATGTGTGGGTCGGGTTGACCCGGTTTGGGCAGATCCAGGCCGATCTTGGCGTCTCACGCAAGGTCTTGACCGAGCGACTCAACCACCTCGTCGAGCACGGCGTGCTCGGACGCCGGCCCTACGACCGCCGGCCGCGATACGAGTACGTCCTGACCGACAAGGGCACCGAGCTCCTCGACATGCTGATGGTGATGGTCGGCTGGGCCGACAAGTTGCTCGCCAGGCAGGCAGGCCCGCCCGTTCTCTACCGTCACCACGCGTGCGGCGAGATCAGTCATGTCGCCCTGCGCTGCGCTCACTGCGCAGAGCCGATGCACGCCCACGACGTCGACCTGTTTCCCGGCCTGGGCGCCGCTGCGGTGAACCCGGCACAGTCCGGATAACCCGGGTCACGAGCAGCTCGCCGCGCGATGACGGCGGCCGGTCCGCAAGCCGATCCCCGTGCCTGACACCGGTCCGCCTCGTGCGAAGCCTAGCCTCGGTCGCCGGCGAGGCGAGTCGCACCGCGTTGGTGCGCGGTTCTCCCAAATTTGCCAGATTCCAGGACTCGCGTCGCTGTCGCTACGGGCTGCGACCGTGGGCGACGGATCCGACGTCGCCAGCGGCGTGGCGGACCTGGTGCCAGCCGTCGAGTCGTGCGATCTGCAAGCGCTCCCGAGCGAAGAGCGACAGTCCGCCACGAGGGAGCCGGAGACTATTTGTGGGTCGTGGCAGATGCCCGCTACCTGACAAAACCGGGGAGCCTGCTGCGCAGCGAGCCACG
>JBEKRJ010000797.1:0-2946 GCA_049518835.1 Solirubrobacteraceae bacterium | reverse complement strand
TTATCGGGTTGTCGCCATAGGAATCGCGCCGCACAGGGCGGCTGGCGAACGAAAGCGATCGCGCCGGGTCTGGCGGAGTCGAGCTCAAGACTGACGCTTTGCGCCAGATTCACCGACGTCTACTTCGGGCGGCAGGTCGCTTCGCGGCGGATGCTTGCCAGAGAGCAGCAAGCAGTCGAGTCGCTGCCGACCCGTCGGGCTCGCCGGAGTCTGAGGATGTCGTGCCGGCTCGGAGGATCTGTGCTCAGCGGACGGTGACCGGTGCGCGTGTCAGCGGGGGCGAGAGTTGTCCCGCCGCGTCGAACGCTCGCACGGCGAACTGATAGCGCCTGCCGCGGTGCAGGCCGCTGCGGACGAGCGTCCGCACGCGCGCCGGGGTGACGGCCAGCGACCGCCACAGTCCGCCAAGCGAGACGTAGATCCGATAGCCGGCGATTGCGTGTCCGTATCGGGGCGCCCCCCACGAGAGGACGATCGATGCGCGCGAGAGCACCGCGTGAAGCGGCCCGGCGGGGCGACCTGGAAGTGCCCAAGTGCTTGTACCCGGGCCCAGCGAGCGGGTCTTCCCACCCGTGGAGCCTCCGGCGGTGCCACCTCCTGGACCTGAGCCTGAGCTCGAGCCGTTGCTGCTTGAGCCGTCTCCGCCTGCGCCACCTGAACCGCTGCCGCCGGTTGAGCCGCCGCCGCCGCCTGAGCCGCCGCCGCCTGAGCCGCCGCCGCCTGGGCCGCCTGAGCCGCCGCCACCGCCGCCGACGGCCTGGGGGATCGCCGGGCTCGATGCCGCGGACGGGGCGCTGTTCCCGATCTGGTTGGTCGCCGTCACGCCGAAGGTGTAGGTGACGCCGTTGGTGAGCCCGTTGACCGTGCAGCTGAGCGCGATCGCGGTCGTGCAGGTCTGGCCGCCTGGTGAGGAGGTCACGATGTATCCGGTGATCGGTGAGCCGCCGTCGCTAGCGGGCGCATTCCAGCTGACCGCGGCGCTCCCGTCCCCGGCGACCGCTTGCACGGACGTCGGCGTTCCGGGCGCCGTGCTCGCGGTGGCGGTGAAGACCGTGGCGCCACCCGCGCCGGCGCTCGCCGCCGGGGAACCGACAAGCGCCGTCGAGGCGTCCTGAGAGATCGCGGCCGACATACCGTAGCCGTCCCCGCTGGCGGGCGCTGCCCCGGGCGTCAGCGCCATGCCGTCGCTCATCCAGTTGACGCCGTTGGCAGCGTCGAATCCGTAGACCGCGCCGGCGCCGCCACCGTCGCCGGGTGCCCCGACAAGGACCCTACTGATCGCGAAGCCGCCGTCGACGGCGACGCTCGTTCCGAACCCGCCGCCATTTGAGGGTGACGGGTCTACGAACGTGCCGAGGTCGTTGCCGTAGGCGTACGCGGCCCCGGCTCCGCCGTTGGCGAGCGGTGCACCGATCAGTTGGTCTTGCCCGGTGAACGACAGCGCGACGCTCGTCCCGAACCCGCCGCCGTACGCGGGAGACTGGACCTCGTCTCCCGGCAGCCATTCGACGTACTCCCAGAAGTGCCTGAACGGGAAGGCAGCGCCGCTGCCCGAGTTGGCGCCGGGCGCTCCGACGAGCGCGATTGAGCCGTTGTTGTCGAGCGCGACGCTCGCGCCGAAGTGTTCGGGTTCGCTCGCCTGCGGATGGCCATCCACGTCCTGCTCTGTCCACGTGTTCGCAATGGAGTCGTAGTCGAACGTGAATGCCCGCCCCTGGCCCGCGTTCGAGAGGGGGGCTCCGATCAGAGCCAACGATCCTCCACTCGCGATCGCGACGCTTGCTCCGAATCGGCCCGGTCCCACTTCGGCGGCGTCGGCCGTCAACGCGGCCTGCTGTGACCAGTCGCCGCCGCTGGACGTGAACGTCCACGCCGCCCCGATCCCACCATTGTCGTCAGGAGCGCCCGCGATCAGGACCTGTCCGCCCGGGTCGAGGCTGACCGCTGCCCCGAAATGGCCAGCACCATGCTCGCCGGTCGGCTGCAGTCGGTTCTTGAGGTTCCAGAACTTCGCAACGTTGTCGTACACGTATACGGCGACTGCACCAGCGCCACCGTCGGCGTTTGGCTCTCCGACGACCGCGATGGTGCCGTCAGCGGAGACCGAGACGCTCTCGCCGAGTGCCGAGCCGGCCGCGTCGGCCGCCAGTTGATGCGGTGAGCCGAACTCGCTCGCCGCCGTGGCCGTCGCGGCGAACAGCGCAAGCCCGCAGTAGAGAGCTGGAAGGATGGCTGCGCATCTCGCACGGCGCCGTCGCACACGCACCTGGTCGGCGCGCGCAGCCCCTAGACGCTCACATCCGGCGCGATCTCGACGGACGTGCGACCGCTTTCTGGTCGTTCCTTGCGCTCTCTGCCGGGAGGCGACGACCCTGCCGCGCCGAGGTCGACGTTCTGGCGCAAAGCGTCAGTCTTGAGCTCGCGGAGCTCGCTGGCCTCGACGCCCAGCAGCTCGAGGACGCCTACTACCTCAGATTGCTGCACTCGGTCGGCTGCACTGTGGACGCGCCCGTGACGGCGCGCGTTTTCGGCGACGACCGGGCGCACAAGGTGGCGTACACGTTGATAGATGCTGGGCGGCCGTCTGAGATCGTCCCATACCTTTGGCGCGATGTTATCCGGCGGCGCCGACGCCCCCACGTGTGCGTGCGTTCATCCGCGCGGTGGCCGAGGTCCCCGGGCTCGCGCGCGTCAATCTCCGCGGCCACTGTGAGGTCGTTGAACGGCTCGGTCACCGGCTGCGGCTGCCCGAACGCTCGTGCGAGGGGTTGTGGTTCGTGTTCGAGCGATGGGACGGGAAGGGGATGCCGGCGCGCGTGGCGGGTGAGCGGATCCCGATCGCGGCGCGTATTCTGCACGGCGCCCGTGACGCATCCGCGTTCGCCGCTGCGGGCGGCGCTGAGATGGTCTGTGCGATGGCAAAGCGCGCAGCCGGGTCGAGTCTCG
>JBEKRJ010000796.1:0-2950 GCA_049518835.1 Solirubrobacteraceae bacterium | reverse complement strand
AGCGCGCTACGCAGGACAGGCGAACTCTCCGCCGCCAGGCTGTTGTCAGACAGCGAGTTGTCGCGCCGCTCCGAACAGCGGACGCGACCCGAGACGAAAGGGATCACATGAAAAAGCAATTCGAGGACGCCGAGTTCCAGTTTGGTCTCGAGATCGCGCTCGGCGCCGCGTACCGTCAGGCGTCCGATGTGGGCGAGTCGCTCGCCACCGCCGGCCGGATCGCCGACGGCGACGCCGATTCGTGGGTTAGCGAGTGGACGGCCACGGCTGAGGTGTGCGAGGCCGCCGGCTCCGAAGCCGAGTCGGCCGGGCGCCGCATCAGCGCGCTGTCGTACTACCGGCGCGCGGCGACCTACTACGCGACCGCGCTCTACCGGTTCTCCGGCGCGACCGACCACTCGCCCGAGCGTGAGCTCGAGCTGTGGCGACGCCAGCGGGCCTGCTGGGAGCGGATCGTGGATCTGCAACCGGTGCCCGGGGAGCGCATCTCGATCCCGTACGGGGACACGACGCTCGAGGGTTTCTTCTTCCGCGCGCCGGATGCCGCACCCGGAGAAAAGCGACCGCTGGTGGTGATGAACAACGGCAGCGACGGTGCCACCTCGGCGATGTGGTTGGAGGGCGGCGCCGCCGCGGCCGAACGCGGTTACCACTGGATGACGTTCGACGGTCCCGGGCAGCAGGCGGCGCTGTATGAGCAGAACATCCCGTTCCGCCACGACTGGGAAGCCGTCCTCACCCCGGTCCTCGACGCGATCCTGCCACGCCCCGACGTGGACGCGGACCATGTGGCGCTGATCGGCGTCAGCCAGGCCGGGTACTGGGTTCCGCGGGCGATCGCGTTCGAGCATCGCTTCGCCGCCGCCGTGGCCGACGGAGGACTCATCGACGTGTCCTCCGGATGGATCAAGCAGCTGCCCGAGATGATGCGCAAGCAGCTCGTCGACGGCGACCGAGACGCATTCGATCGCGAGATGCAAGTCGCGGAAAGCAGGTCGCCGGCGGCCAAGGCGACGCTCGACTTCCGCGCCAAGCCCTATGGGTTCAACGGTGGATCCCGCTTCGACCTCTACCAGGCGGTCGCGTCCTACCGCCTCGGCGACGAGGTGAAGAACATCACGACCCCGCTGCTGATCACCGATCCCGACGACGAGCAGTTCTTCCCCGGGCAACCCGAACAGCTGTACGACCTCGTCCCCGGTACCAAGGAACTCGTCCGGTTCACCGCGCACGAGGGCGCCAACGGCCACTGTGAGCCGATGGCACGGTCACTGCGTGACACCCGCATCTTCGACTGGCTCGAGGACTACCTACGATGAGTGCGCCTCCACCACCCAGTCTCCACGTGCGAACGGTCCAGGTTCTGCGAAACAAGAAGATCCGGATCGCGCCGATCCTCCTCGCCGCGGTGTTCACGGTCGTCATGGCGACGGTCTACTTCGCCTCGGTTGTCAACCCGACGGGGCACATGCACGGCCTGCCGGTGATGATCGTCGATCAGGACACAGGCAGCAGCCGAAGTGCTGGCCGACGGCCTGGAGACGGCCAGCGCCGAGCGACCACCTCGGCGCTGGCCGCTCGCTTGCGTGTGGTGCACGCACCGGCCGCGACCGCGGTGACTCCTGTCGCGTAAAGCAGCAGCACCCAGCCCCACGAGCTCAGCCGCGCCCGGCATTCGGAGTCCCACAGGCATCTGCCTCCGACAGCGCTGTGCGGGTGCTAGCTCGATTACGGCTAGCACGTCATAGCGCTTTGGACGAGCTGCAAGAGCGGGCCCGACGTCGACGTCGTGATGCGGCCGGACCTGGATGCTCTCCGACCCGTCCAGCCGACGCCTCGCGGGCGGGTTGCGAAACCTGATCGCGGTCGGCCGACGATTCTCGATCCTCCCCGGGCTTCTGTCCGCGCGCCTGGGCCACCCACGCGGTCGCTGGCGGCGCGCGCTGACGCTCGCGGCGGGGCCGCCGCGCGGGTTGGCAGTTGGAGCTTCCCGACCGCATCCATGGCGATCATGAGCCATGACTGCGACACCCGCAGTCGAACCGTTGACACGCTCGCACGCGGGCGCACTACGGCCGAGCCGCTGAACCCGGCTTGTTGGCGCTGTGCGCGCGAGTACGCGGAGACGCCGCCGGTAGACCCGAGCGCGGTCCGCGGTCGATCTGCGACGATCGTCCGATGACGGTCGAAGGGCTCGTCACTCGGCTTGGCTCCGATGGGCAGGAGTTGCTCGAGGCTCTGCTTCAGAGCACCGCCGAGGCGGTGTACGCCGTCGATCACGCCGGTCGGGTGCTGTACGCCAATCCCGCGGCGGTCTTGACCCTCGGCTTCGACTCAGAGGATGAACTGGTCGGCCACCCGAGCCACGCCACGATTCACTACGCCCGTCCGGACGGCTCACCTTTTCCGGAATCCGAGTGCCCGCTCCTGCGGCCGCGAGCCACCGGCCAGGCGGTGCGGGTCGACGAGGACTGGTTCATTCGGCGCGACGGAGCGTTCGTCCCGGTCGCTTACTCGTCGGCGCCTGTGAGCGTGGCCGGTCAGCGGGGGGCGGTGGTCGTGTTTCGCGACATTTCCGAGCAGCGGCGCGCTGAGGCGGACCGGCGGCGGGCCGAATCGGTTCATGCTTCGCGCGCGCGCATCGTCCAGGCTGCGCTCGAGGAGCGGCGCCGGCTCGGACGCGATCTGCACGACGGGGCCCAGCAGCGGCTGATCAACGTGATCTTCGCCCTTCAGGCCGCGACACGCGGGGACGTCGGCGCGGAGGCGGGCCGCGCGATCGCGGACGCGATCGAGGAGACCCAGAGGGCGATCAGTGATCTGCGTGACCTCGGCGCTGGGCTGCATCCCTCGGTACTCACAGATCGCGGATTGCGGGCGGCGATCACCTCGCTCACGGCTCGCACACCCGTTCCGGTCGCGGTCGATGTCCCGGATATGCGTTTGGTCG
>JBEKRJ010000795.1:0-2951 GCA_049518835.1 Solirubrobacteraceae bacterium | reverse complement strand
ACCCTTGCCCGGCGCGTGCTCCCGGGGATGCTCGCCGCCGGCTGGGGACGGATCGTGAACGTGTCTGCCGCGATCGCCGCGCGCCCCGGAATGCTCGCCGGGCTCAACACCTATGCGGCGTCAAAAGGCGCGCTCGGAGCGCACACACTCAACCTCGCCGCCGAGCTCGAAAGCACGGGCGTCACCGCCAACGTTTACCGCCCGGGCACGGTCGACACCTCGATGCAAGCGTACATCCGTGACCAGCCCCGCGAGCAGATCGGCGCCCCACTCCACGACCGCTTCACGGCCATGCTCCGCTCCGGCGCGCTAATCACACCACGCGCATCCGCCGACAGGATGATCGCTCGCCTCGCCGGACACGCTTCGGGCGAGATCTGGGACGTCAACGATGCCATTCCCGCGCCATGACCACCGACGGCCAGCCACTACCCACCGCTCGGCTGGCCCGCGGCAGCGACTTCACGCCCGACCCGGCGCGCTATCCGTTCGCGTCGAGACGGCTCGCGAGCTCGGCGGGCGCGATGCACTACAGCGATGAGGGCAGCAGCCCTGCGATTCTCTTCTGCCACGGCAACCCCACATCGAGCTCTCTCTACCGCGGAATTATCGAGCGGCTCCGCGGGAGATTTCGATGCGTCGCGGCTGACCTGCACGGCCTCGGTCTCTCAGAGCGACCCGCGACAGGCGCTGGCGAGCGCCGCCTCGTACGCGGTCTCCCAGCCCGTCCTGAACGCCGCGGGGGTCATCATCCCGTGCGCTCGGTGCGGCCGGATCCGCGCGTCTGTGCCTCGGATACGCTACGCCGTGGGTTGCGGGTTTCCTGCACAAGAAACCGTGACTCACACCGATGTCACGACGGCGTGAGGGAATAGAGTCGAGCTTCAGCTGGCACTGCGGCCAGAAGTCGCGGCCCAAGAGTCTGGATCTGGATGCCACCGGCGGTGCGATTTGCGCCACGCGAGAGGCGTCGGTTCTGATTTTTGACTGCGGGGCCGTGCTGTGCTTCAACGGACGTAGTCTGAGCGGCCTAGTGGACGTGTTTGCGTTGGCGCGTCGGACCGTTCGAGCGACTCGGACGGAGGATTCGCGACGTGGGAGGTGGATCAGTGTCGACGGCTATGCCCTGGCTCGCTGAGTCGGAGGTGAGCGCCGCGCGCCGGTTCGTGCGGGCGATGGGCGACGTCTCTGTCGTGAGCGAACTGTGTCGCCGGGCGCCAGCGGCGCTCGCTGAACTCGTCCCCGCAGACGTGCTGGCATGGGACCGCGTCGAGCTCGCGACCGGCATCGTGCAGCACGCCGTCACCCCGGCCGATGCTGAGCCGCCGGGCGTATTCGCGGCTTACGTGCGCGACGCGGCAGATCACCCGCTGCTGAGCCCACACGCCGCCGGCCGGCGGGCCGCGCTGCGTCTATCCGAGGCGGTTCAGTCGCGCTCCTTGTCTCGCAGCAACCTATACGGCGACCTGCTGCACCCATCGGGCTTTGTTTACGGGATCGCGATCGGGATCCGCCCCGGGCGCGGCGAGGCGGTTGTCGCTGAGCTCGGCCGTAGTGAGTGCGAGTTCTCCGAGCGCGACCGCGATGTTCTCAATCTCGTGCGACCCGGCCTCGAAGCCGCGTTACAGACCGCGGAGGCTCGCGAGCGCCTCGCCCTCGCGCTGGCCGCGAGTCCGCGGTTGGGCACGGCCGTCGTGCTCCTTGATCGCTGCGGCGAGATCGAGCAAGCGAGCCTGGACGCCGAACGCTGGCTCGCTGAGCACTTCGGGGCCGCCGAGCACCCCGGCTGGCTCCCCGAGCCGGTCGCCGAGTGGCTTGCGCTGCCGCCGCGGCCGCCGTTGATCAGTATGCGCGAGGGCCGGCGCCTGACCGTCCACCTGCTGCCTGGCGATCCGCATGCGCTGCTGCTCGAGGAGAATGTCGCATGCTTTCGGCCGGAGGCGCTGCGGGCTCTCGGGCTCACCGGCCGCGACACCGAGGTGCTGTGCGCCGCGGCCGCGATCGAGAATGAGTTGGAGATCGCCGCGGAGCTGTTCCTGAGCCTTCACGCCGTCCGCGAGCGGCTTGAGCGCATCGAGGCGAGGCTCGACGTCCGCACGACGAAAGCCGCGGTCGCGCAGGCACTCAGCAAGAGCACGTAGGGTTCCGACGTGCAACGTGACGTAGGCGGTTTGATGTCAGCCCAGATCGGCGCCGCTCCAGCTAGGCTAGGGATCTTCGAGTGCCAGCTCGCTGGCGGCGGGTCAGCTAACTCCGAGCACATCCGCGATGGCCGCTTCAGCGGACACTGCAGCCGCGCGCGAGCGTCGAGGTCGCCCGCTATTTCCGTCCAGCGGGAGCGCCAACTCTCGGTCGCGGTGTGGCTCGCCCCGACCCGAGTGCCTGCAGGAAGGCTGCAAGCACTCGGTGTTCGGTTTGGCGACAAGCAGCTCCTGGCCCGACTGGAAGCGCAGGCCCGCTTCTCGCCGAAACCAGGGCGGGCGCGACAGCCTGCAAAACCGAAGCGATACCTATGCAACGTCACAGCGTGGTCTGGTGCCCGCCGTCTCACCGGCGGCCACCGCCGCGCTCGGAGTTGGGCGATTGCGAGCGCCGGCCGCGCCGACGTCATTGTCGTCCAGCGTGCCGCGCGTGCCCCTAGGCACACGTTGGGCATCGGCGGGCCGTCGAGCGCTTCTCAGTCGCGTTGGAACCGAGTGTCAGGGCGAGCTTCAGAGCCGAAGTCCAGGGCGGCAAAGCAAGAGTCCAATCGCGGCTAAGCCCGGCTCATGCTCGCCGTTGAATGCATCAGCTCGCACGGCGGCGACTGCGAATCGAAGGCGAAAGCTCGTGTCAAGGCCGGTCGAAAACTAGGCCACTCACGCCGATCGAAAACTAGGCCACTCGGTGGTGAAGTTAGACTCTGCTGGCGGGGTGAGAGCCAAGCGACCGTTCTCGCGAAGGCCGCGCCC
>JBEKRJ010000794.1:0-2954 GCA_049518835.1 Solirubrobacteraceae bacterium | reverse complement strand
AGGAACAGGTCGAGCGCTGCGTGTGCCTGCGTTGTCGCGTCGTCGCCCTGCCCGATTTTGAATAGGACGCGCGCGAAGTTGAGCGTCGCGTCGGCCTGGAGAACCGTGTTGTCACTGAGCAGTGCGTGCTCGACGGCACTGCGCGCCCAGCGCTCGGCCGCGTCGCTGTCGCCGGCAGCGCACGCAAGCCGGGCGCGTACTGGGTGCGTGATCGCGTGGTCGAGCACGTCCTCGGAGGGGTCGAGCTCGTCGACAAGGTCGAGGGCGGCGAGCGCGGCCTGGTGGTGCCGATCAGTTCGTGTGCTTGCGCGAGCAGCGCCTGGGTTGTTCCCCGTAGCGAGCGCTCGCCTCGCTCCGCCAGGATCTCGTCGCTTCGCGGCAGCGCTGCCAGCGCGGCGTCGAGGTCTCCTGCGGCCAGCTCGGTATTGGCGAGGTCCTGCTCGCATCCGGCGACATGTTGGGGGCATCCCTAGGGCGTGAAAGCCGTCGATTGCGCGCTGGATCAGCTGGCGATGCGCTGAAGTGTCCCTCGAGTCGCGCGAGTTGCCCGTGGCGGAAAGCGAGGCGTGTCGCGAGGTAGGGGCCAGGTTCCTCGCGCTCGATCTCCTCGAGCGCTTGCACGGCTGCGCAGGTGTGCTGCGGTCCGTAGATGATCGACCCGGCGTACCAGCCGAGCGCTTGCGAGCGGAGGCTCTGTCCTCCGCCTTGCGGGCGTGCTCGGCGGCGAGGCGTGCCTGCTCGCCCGCGGACGTGTGTCGGCTCGCGAGCTTATGTACCCAGTACGCGGCGAGGTGCGCCTTGGCGATTGCACGCTCATCGGCGGTCTCAGCGAGCTGCCGGAGAATGCCGGGAAGCTTTGCATCGATCGTCTGCGTTGCTTCGTTCGGCCGGACGCGGATCAGCCATTCAAACCGTGTAAGCACGGCAAGCGCGCTGGCGTCGGGGTCGCGCTCGGCGGCCGAGAGGAGCTCGTCGGCGCGCGCGTAATCGCCGTCTTCGATCAGCTGTTCGGCCAGATCGACGCCGATCCGGGCACGGAGCGTCTCGGCTGCCGGTGCGAGCTTGAGGGCACGGCCGAAGAGGCTTCTCGCGGCCGCAGCGTCGGTTCGCTCGGTTGCGCGCCGGCCGGCGGCGTGTAGGTGAGTGGCGGCGCGCCGGGCGAGCGCCGAATCGAGCTCGCGGCCGGGCTCGCGGTGGTAGCGGACGGCTTGCTCGAGGTGCCAGCCGGCGATCTCGTCGAGCTCGATGACTCCGTCGGGGTTATCTTCAAGCCAGAGCGCGAATCGTTGGTGGAGTATGTCGGAGGGTTAAGCGACGGTCTAACGCAAGCGATGGCTCGGGACGGGGTCGGTGCGGGTGGTTCGATTGGCCGGCCCGCGTCTCAAGGCCGGCTCGCCGCGGGCCGATAAGACGGCGCGGGTCGGGCTCTCGATTGTCAAGGTGAGCTCACCGTGCAGTGCAGGCGCAGCGAGTTCGCGGATGACCGACACAGATGCCATCTCAGAAGCGCCATCGTCAGCGGAGCGCCCGCGCGTCGTCCCGCGATCGCTGAACGCAACGCGTCGATCGCTCGGCGCATGAGCGCGATTGAGGCGATCGGGATGCCTGCGGAGCTGCGGGTGCTGTTGGTCGACGGCGAGGAGCGTGACTGGCAGCCGGTCTTGCGCGAGCTTGTGAGTGCTGGGTTCACGGTGCAATCGCGCCGGGTTGGCGATGCTGGTGGTTTGCGGGCGGCCGTCGGCGCGGGGCCGTGGGACGTCGTGCTGGCTGAGCACCTGCTGCCGGGCTTGGGGATTGGGGAGGCGTTGGGGATCCTTGCCGACGCTGGTGTCGATGCGCCGCTGATCATCGTCGCGGGGAGGATCGGCGAGCGAGCGGTTGCTGCGGCGCTGCGCGCCGGAGCCAGCGACTACGTCAGCACGGACAGGCTGGAGGAGTTGGCCGCGGTCGTGCGCGGCAGCTTGGCCAAGCGCGCGGCGCGCCGCCAGCAGGACGCCGAGGTTGCTGAGCTGGAGCGGGCTGCGGGCGTTCTGCGTCAGGCAGAGCTGGCAGCGCGCCAAGCAGAGGCGCACATGCGCCGGCTGCTGGATGGCGCTCCGGACGCGATCATCGTCGCCGATCGCGGCGGCGTGATCCAAGCGGTCAACGATCAGGCCGAGCGTCTGCTGGGGTACGGACGCGACGAGCTGCTTGACCGGTCGATCGAGCTGCTGGTCCCCGATGCCGCTCGTGGTGCTCATGTCGCTCACCGCGCCCGGTTTGCGGCTGATCCAGGGATACGGCCGATGGGCGTCGAACGTGACCTTTACGCGCGCCACAAGAACGGCTGCGAGATCCCGGTCGCGATCACGTTGAGCCCGGTGCAAACCGAGGACGGGCTGCTGGTCACAGCCGCGGTCAGGGATGTCAGCGAGCGCCGCGAGGCGCACGCTCGTCTGGAGGCGGCCGAGGAGCGCTTGCGGATGACGATCGATCACGCGCCGATCGGGATCGCGCTCGTCTCGCCCGACAACGCAAGTCGTCGTTCTCAGCGCTACCGTGTAGTAGCCTCCGGGCCCGGGGTCGGGGTTTTCATTGATGATCGGCGCGCTTACTGGCGTGCCCGTCATCCAGGTGAATAGCCATGCGATCGATCCGTCCGGGTTGGTTGCGGCCTCGAATGTCCCGTTGTAGACGTGGGCGGGATCGTATTTCGTAACCGCTTGTACCCTCCTCGCGCGGCAAATTGCGGTCTGCCCTCATCTGCTTGAGGGCCTGCCGATACAACAACACGTTGTGCGGAACAGAGCGCATTGCGCGCCGGAAGTCCCGGAACGCGGCCCTCAAATCGGCAGGTTCCCCCGCTGTTGCTTGATGCAAAGCGACGACGCCGCGCGCCACAGGCACCGCCTGTATGGGCTGTGCACTTGCAACGGCAGGGACAGCCAAGCTTCCGGCTGCCACCAAAGCTACGA
>JBEKRJ010000793.1:0-2963 GCA_049518835.1 Solirubrobacteraceae bacterium | reverse complement strand
CTGGGCGTGGCTGGCGCCGCCGGCTCGCCCCGATATTGCTGGTGGCAAGTGAGGGCGAGCCGGTGGCGCCAGGCGCGTCCAGACGCCGTCAAAACTCCCAATAATTCCTCCGCGGGCCCTAAGTTGGACCTAGTGGGGGCCGCGCTCTGTAACGTCTGTTACAGGCCGGGGTTGTTGATACGTGCTCCCGGTTGTCCATAAGAAGAAGAAGAAGGCCGCCTCGCGCCTGCGACAGCGCGCGCAGCAGATCCGCGACGCGGCGCCGCAGCTCGACATTCCGTGGGCGCGGTCGCGGTGGGCGATCAGCACGCGCGAGGCCGTGCTGCGGTTCGCGCTGGCGCCGATCATGAGCTTCTACACGCGCCGGCGCACGACCGGCCGCGACAAGCTCTCGCGCGTCCGCTCGCCCGTGATCCTGGTCGCAAACCACGGCAGCCACATGGACACGCCGGTGATCCTCGCAGCGCTCCCGCGCCGCTTTCGCAAGCGCACGGTGGTGGCGGCCGCCGCCGACTACTTCTACCGCAACAAGTGGGCCGCGATGTTCGTGTCGTTGATCTTCAACACGGTGCCGATGGATCGCTGCGGCGGCGGCCTGGACAAGCAGTCCGCCGGCCACGTCGACGGGCTGCTGGACCGCGGCTGGAACCTGCTGCTGTACCCCGAGGGCACCCGCTCGCGCAACGGCGGCGTCGGACGCCTGCGGCGCGGAGCGGCGGTGCTGGCGGCGCGCCACCGCGTGCTGATCGTCCCGATCCGGATCACCGGCACGCGCGAGGCGATGCCGCCCGGTCGCTTCTGGCCGACGCGCATCCACCGCAACGGCAACGGCTCCAAGCGCCACGCGGTCTCCGTCGCGTTCGGCGACCCGATCAAGCCGACCGAGGACGTGACCGCGGTGATCCAGACCGTGCAGCGCTTCTTCGACGGCGCCGACGACTGAGCTCGTACAGGGGGGCTCTGCCTCGAGGGACGAACGCGGGTGGCGCACTGTATCGCCGGGCACCCGGCCGGCGCCGGCGATACAGTGCGCCGCCGGCGCCCGTCCCTCGAGGCAGAGCCCCAACCTCTACTCGTCGTCCTCGTCGAGCCAGTCGATCGTCCGCGCCACCGCCTTGCGCCACTTGCGGTAACCCTTCGCGCGCACGACCGGGTCGACGCGCGGCAGCCACTCCGCGGCCCGGTGCCAGTTGCGCTTGAGCGAGCCCAGGTCGGGCCAGAAGCCGACCGCCAGCCCGGCCGCGTAGGCGGCGCCGAGCGACACGGTCTCAGCCACGATCGGGCGCATCACCGGCACCCCGAGGACGTCGGCGACCAGCTGCATCAGCAGGTTGTTGGCGGTCATGCCGCCGTCGACGCGCAGCTCGGCCAGGCCGCCGCCGTAGTCGGCGCGCAGCGCCTCGACGACCTCGCGCGTCTGCCACGCGGTCGCCTCGAGCACCGCGCGCGCGAGGTGGCCCTTGTTGATGTAGCCCGTCAGCCCCGCGATCACGCCGCGCGCGTCGCTGCGCCAGTGCGGGGCGAACAGCCCCGAGAACGCCGGCACGAAGTAACACCCGCCGTTGTCGGCGACGGTCAGCGCGAGCGTCTCGATCTCGGGCGCCGAGCCGATCAGCCCGAGGTTGTCGCGAAACCACTGCACGAGCGCGCCGGTGATCGCGACCGACCCCTCGAGCGCGTACGTCGGACGCGCCGACCCGAGCTGGTAGCCGAGCGTCGTCAACAGCCCGCTGCGCGACACGATCGGCCGCTCGCCGGTGTTCAGCAGCAGGAAGCTGCCGGTCCCGAACGTGCACTTCGCCTCGCCGGGGTCAAAGCACGTCTGCCCGACCAGCGCCGCGTGCTGGTCGCCGAGCACCGACGCGACCGGCACGCCGGCGAGCGCAACGCCCGCCTCGCCGTAGATCTCGGCCGACGGGCGGATCTCGGGCAGCATCGACCGCGGCACGCCGATCATCTCCAGCAGCTCGTCGTCCCAGTCGAGCGTGTGCAGGTTCATCAGCAGCGTGCGGCTGGCGTTGGTGACGTCGGTCGCGTGGCGGCCGCACAGGTTCCAGATCAGCCACGAGTCGATCGTCCCGAACAGCACCTCGCCCGCCTGCGCGCGCGCCCGCAGCCCGGGGATGTGGTCAAGCAGCCAGCGCACCTTCGGCCCCGAGAAGTAGGTGCTGACCGGCAGCCCGGTCTTGGCGCGGAAGCACTCCTGACCGAATTGCGCCGCGAGCTTGCGGCACAACTGATCGGTGCGGGTGTCCTCCCAGTTGATCGCGTTGTGCACCGGCACGCCGGTCGCGCGGTCCCACAGCACGGTCGTCTCGCGCTGGTTGGCGATCCCGACGGCGACCAGCTCGGTCGGCGACAGGCTCGCCTTGTCGAGCGCCTGGCGCACGACCGTGAGCACGTTTGCCCAGATCTCCTGCGCGTCGTGCTCGACCCAGCCGGGGCGGGGGTAGTGGTGGCGGTGCTCCTTCTGGGCGACCGACACGATCCGCGCCCGGTGGTCGAACACCAGGCAGCGCGACGACGCGGTGCCCTGGTCGATCGAGGCTACGTAGCGCCCGCTCATCGATGGATCACCACGGTATCGCCCCCAGCTCGCGTGACACGGTGCGCGCGCTCTGCATCACGTCCGCGACCAGCTCCGGACGCGGCCGGCGCCCCTTCCACAACCGCTCGATCGGGCCGGAGATCCCGATCGCGCCGGCGATCACGCCGCGGCGATCCTCGATCGGCGCGGCGAGCGACGCGATCCCCGGAAACAGCTCGCCGACCTCGCTGGCCCAGCCGAGCTGGCGGATCTCCTCGAGCTCGCGTGTCAGCACCTTGATGTCGGTGACGGTCGCCGGCGTGTAGCTCGCGAGCGGGGCGGCGCCCAGCTCGGGCAGCACGTAGGCGTGGTGGGCGAGCAGCGCCTTGCCCAGCGCGCTCGCGTGCGCGGGGACGAGGCTGCCGACCTCGAGCGC
>JBEKRJ010000792.1:0-2969 GCA_049518835.1 Solirubrobacteraceae bacterium | reverse complement strand
ACCCCTCGCCGCTCAATCCAGCAAGAAACCCCCAATCCCGCACCAGCGCTCAAGACAGCGGCTCGATAACCGCGAAACTTGAGTTCTACACGGTGGTTCCTCCCTCGTCTCGGCCATGGCTGACACCCCGAGCGCTTCCAACTGGAGCGGACGGGACGGTCGGACCGCCACTCAAGCTCCCAAGAATCCGGAATCGGGGCGGCCTCCTTGCGCTGGTCCGATCGCAGCCGCGCCGTGGTCCAGGCTCACGCTGTCTCAGGCCGAGCGCACGGTCGGAACGCGGGTGTGAACTATCGCACCGTCTTGCTGCGTGACGGAGCGCGCAGGCGGGTTTGTGCCGGAGTCCGCGAAGCTGGCGTACGGCGCGCGGTCTCGCGCTGTGGAGCAGGCGGGCTTGCTGCATCCCGCGGCGGGGGCGGTGGTCGCGGAGCCGTTTGGATCGCATGCGGGGTTCTTTGCCGCGTTTGACAAGGTGCAGGTCATGTACGAGATGCCGCGCGCACGCCCGAGCGGCGAGCGATGCTCGACCCGTTCGCCGACCTGCGCGAGATCGACCTTGATGAGATCTCGGTGCGCCGCGGCCAGCGCCACATGACCGTCGTCGTCGATCTCCGCTCCGGGCGGCTGGTCTGGGCGGGCGCCGGGCGCGACCGAGCGACCGTCGAGCGCTTCCTGGATCTGCTGGGGCCAGAAGGCTGTGAGAAGCTCGAGCTGGTCTCTTGTGATGACGCTGACCGCGTCACGGTCGCTGAGCGCTGCCCCAACGCCGACATCTGCCTGGAGGCGTTTCACCTCTTCAAGGCCGCGACCGTCGAGCTTGACGAGATCCGCCGCGAGGTCTGGAACCAGGCGCGATTGGCAGGCACGTTCGTGCAGACGAGCAGGGGCTGCGCCCGCTAGGTCGCACGCTTATGCGGTTGAAGGTGCGGCCGCGCTGGTGCGCTTCCTCGCTGAGATTGCGGCGTGCTCACACGTCGCCGACCGACAAGGCGCCGGCACCCGTCTGGCGCGCGCGACGCTCGGTGGTCGAGGCGCGCTGATCGCATTCGAGAAAGCCCGCCCGCCACGCTCGCCGCCGCCCACCGGGATAGGCCCTAAGTGCGGGTGAGGGCCTGCGTTCCTGGTGTCGCTGGGATTCGGTGCGTCGCCCTGGGGGCGATGCACCGGGTCGCCGCCGGCAGGACGTTGAGCGTCCTGCCGGCCGGCGGGATGAGCTCAAGCCGTCGACGCCGCGGGGCTTTGCGCCCGTGCCGCCTGGGTGATGAGGCTGGCGACGGCAGCGGGCCGGGAGACATAGATGGCGTGGCTGCCGGGCGCTTCGGTGATGGTCGCGCCGGCACGCTCGGCCAAGATTCGCTGTGCCGGTGGTGGGATCATCCGGTCGTCGGTTGCGACCAGGTACCAGGTGGGCTTGATGTGCCAGGCGGGGTCGCTGACGGTGCCGTTGGGCGCCTCCAGGCCCCAGGGGACCTGGGAGTCGGCCATGAACGCCGCTTCGCGGGGACGTCGGCGGCGAAGGAATCCGCGAACTTGTCGCGGTCGAGAAACAGGAACCCGTCCTGGGGCGCCAGGATCGGGGGCTGCGGTCGGTCGGTCGGGAAACCGGCGATCAAGGTGCTAACCGACTCGCCCTGGTCGGGCGCGAAGGCCGTGACGTACACGAGCGCGGTGACTGAGTTGTGGGTGCTGGCCTCAGTGATGACCGCTCCTCCGTAGGAGTGGCCGACGAGGATCGCCGGTCCGTTCTGGAGGTCGAGCACGTTGGTGGTGTGACGACCCTTGCACGGCCTCGCATACGTACGTCACATCGGCGCGGTCTACGACTTACGCGCCTGCGCGCTCGACGCCAGCGCCACGCTCAGCTCAGCCCGAGAAGTGATCCCGAGCTTGGGAAACACCCGGTAGAAGTGTGATCTGATCGTGCGGTGCGACAAGAACAGCCCCTGGCCGATGTCGCGATTGGACAAGCCCGCGGCCGCGAGCTGGGCGATCTGGAGCTCCTGGGCGGTCAGCTCTTCGCGCGCTTCGGGAACCCGACGCCGGCTGCGCTCGCCCGACGCGCGCAGCGCGCGGCGTGCCTGGTCTGGTCTCCCCAGCTGGAGGCGCCGATCGCGTCAAAGATCTCCCGCGCGTCACGCAGCGGTGCCCGTGAGTTCGTGACCCGCAGCCCACGGCGCAGCCACCGACCGTGGGCCAGCAGCAGCCGCCCGCGCCAGAACGGCCAGCGATCGAGATCCGCGCGCAGGGCGTCCTCAAAACGCGTAGCGGTGGCGAGCGGGCGCGTCTCACCGGGAACGCCGCCGAGCGTCGCCTCGCCTTGCGGGTGAGCGGCGTCGAAGCGGGCGACGTGCGCGACCCGGCCGCCGGCCATCTGGAAGGTGCCGAAGACGGATGCGGCCGGCGACGGCAGCGCTCTGGCGCCGGTGGAAGTGGGCTGCGCGTCGTCGTAGAGGATGAAGAGGCGGCCCTTGGCATCGACGGTGACCGCTGAGGGACCGGCCGCCTCCGGGGGATCCTCCTCCATGCTCGAGGCGAGCTTTCCGGCGAAGAGCGACGAGTGTCCACATCGACAGAGCCATGGGGCCGGGGTGCTCGATCTCGCGGCCGTCGGGCGCGGTGAGTCGCACCGATCCGGCGACGATGTACGGGCGTCTTCACTTGGGGTGATGGTGACGTCAGGCATTGATTACCTCTTTCAGGCGATCCGGACGGATTTGGACAGGGGCAGCCGGCGGATCCGGGTGCGGTCAGAGCGGCGATCGCGTTCGCGAGCGCCGGCGCGGTGGACGGGACGCTCGCCTCGCCCAGACCGGTTGGCAACTCGGTCGACTCGATCAGATGGGTCTCGATCCGGGGCACAGACCGAATGCGGATCATCGGATAGCGATCGAAGGTCTGGGTGACCGCGGGCCCGGCCTTCGGGCAATTGCGATCCCCAGTCGGCACGCTCGGCGGCGAGTTCGAGCGCG
>JBEKRJ010000791.1:0-2971 GCA_049518835.1 Solirubrobacteraceae bacterium | reverse complement strand
GCGATCCTCAATAAGCAAGGCCGCCGGACCGGTACCGGCCTGCCGTTCACCGACCCGCGTGTCAAGCACGTCCGCCAGAAACACGCGATCCCCGCCGCACCGCCGCCCGACCCCGACAGTGACCTGTTCACAGTCGAACAGGCCGCACGTGAGCTGGGCGTCACCATCCCGACGGTCTACCGGTGGCTGCGTGCGGGTCTGCTACCGGGCGAGCAGACCACCGTGCACGCGCCGTGGCGGATCCGACTGACCGACGAGATCCGCGCGCGGTTCATGCCCGACGTGCCCGACGACTACCTGCCGCTGCACGAGGCCGCGAAACGGCTCGGCTGTGCCCGCCAAACCATTTTGCAAAAGGTCCAACGCGGCGAGCTCGACGCCGTCCAAGTCGTCAGCGGACGACGAAAAGGCCTCAGAATCAAGGTATCCAGCACCAGTGCTGGACTGTTTGATCAATGACGACAGCGAGGAGGGCAGTGTGAACCAGGATCGGGTGGTCCGAGCAGGATCACGTTCGCTTTGGCGTGCAGGAAGTCGAGCTGGCCGAGGTGCTCGATCACGGTCTTCTTGACGGAACGTTGGAAGGTGAAGTCGAACTCCTCCAGGGTCTTTCGTGAGGGGAACCGCGCGGTCTTGATCCTGCCCTCGCCGCCGTGGCTATCGCGTGCGGATACCTCGGTGCAGAGCAGCGCTTCGGCGAACCGCTCATAGCTCCACTGTTCTTCGCGGGCGCGCTGGGCGAGTGCTGGGAGCGCGCGGGCCGCGGCCGGGGCTTTCAACGCGCGGAACAGGTGCGCGAGCTCGCTCGCGGCGCTGCTCATCGCACCCACCCGCCAGCCTTCTCGGTGATCCGCTCGGCGTGCTCTGCGCACTGCAGCAGCCGGAACGCGAGCCGACGCGCGTCCTGGGGACGCAGGTCGGTGTAGATGTCCTCTTCGCCGGCGGGCAGCCCGGTCGCATCATCGACGAGGTCGGGGCCGTCGAACAGCCGCAGGCGGACCAGCAGCATCCCGCCGCCACCCACGACCGATCCGCGTGCGGGGCCAGCGGTAGCGTCGATTTCGAAACGGTGGCAGGCCATCATGACGCTCCGATCAGCTCGTCGTAGCGCGACAGCGGCCGCACCTCGACCTCGACCTCGTCACGGCGCTGGCGGCGACGCTCACGCGCGCGGTCAAGCTCGCTCTGATGCGCCGGGTCAGTCAGCGTCAGGTTCCCCGCGAACGCGCGACGGTGCCGCGCGGCGAGCTCGCCGGTGTCCAGCACGACCGCCGTGACATGTGTCTGGGAGACCCGCAGCTCGACCCGCCGCCCGACGAACCGCGGATCGATCGAGTAGTCGTTGCGATCCACCCGCACAAACGGCGACGCCGGCACCCTGACCACCACACGACGATCGGTGTCGGGCATCCGCGCCGGCAGCACCCGCATCCGCGTCTTCTCGACAGCGAGGCGCTCGTTCGGGATCTGGCGCGTCGTGCGATGCTTGCGGCGGTTGGCCTTCTCGCTCCACGCATCCAGGCGATCCTGGAAGTCGAGATGGTTCGCGAACACGCGCCCCGGCTCGAAGTTTGAGCGCATGAACCGGTGCGAGCGCTCAAGCACACCCTTGGCCTGCGGATCGCGCGCCTCGAGGATCACCCAGCCGACCTCCAACGCTCCGCAGAACGCGCGAACGGAGGTGTCGGGCGGCCGCCCGCGGCGATCGCGGACTCCCGATCCCATACCAGCTTTGATGGCAGCGCCCCCAGACGCCCGAGATTGCGCGCCAACCCGAACAGGATGTCCGGCGCTTCCTTGCTGAAGACCAACGTTCCCGCGACCGCACGCGACCAGCACACCTCACACGTCACGACCCACCCGCGACGCTGCTGCCCGTGAGCAACCGGGACGTGCTCGCGCGGCTCCCACAGATCGCACTGCACCAACTCACCCGGCCGATAGATCGTCCGCTGAAACGTCCGCGGCCGCAGGAACATCGGGCGAACCTCACGGACATAGTGATCGAAGATCGACTTACCGCCCTCATAGCCGATCTCCGCGGCCATTTCCCGCAGCCGCTGCGACTCGATCCCCGGGTCCGCCTTCAACTGCTCACAGATCCAGTCCCTAAACGGATCAACCTTTGACCCGGTCGCCTTGCGCGTATACCGCGGCGGCTCCGACGAGGCCAACAACCGCGCGACCGTGTCGCGCGCCAACCCCGTCCGCCTGCTGATCGCCCGCGCCGAGAGCCCCTCGACCCGCGCCATCCGCCGCACCTCAGCCCACTGCTCCACGCCAACCACCGCTTCCTCCTCGCTCGATCGATGATCAAGCGAGCGTCGAAGGCCGACCGGACGACACCGGCCCTCCGCCAGATGGCCTACTTTTCGACCGGCGCAGGTGGACTAGTTTTCACTCGGCGCCCACAGTGGGAGTGCGCCAAAGACCTGAGAGAAAGGCGCGCGACGTCGATGCCGGGCATTGGGTGCTCGATGCGAGAGCTGCTGCCGTCGCGAAGGTCGACGACGGTGGCGCAGCGCACGCTGTCAAGCGGGGAAACCCGGCTCGCGGACATGCCGGCATCTAGCCGGTAACACAAGCCATTCACGATCACCATTGGGTCCGCCGACGCCAGCCGCGTCCCGAGTCCCGATGCGCCTGACGCCGACGAGATCGGCCACGATCGGCCGAGGGCCTTGCACCAGCAGGTCCGAACCGTTGGTGATGGCTTCATGCCAGGAACCCGGCTCGTCGACGTCGAGCCGCGATCGGCTCGCCGGCGGCGGTTCGATGAGGTGCGTGGAATCGAGCGGACTCATCGTTGAGGCTCCGAAGCACAGCGCAGGTGGACGCGCAGACCGGCGACTTCGATCGCCGGCGTGCCGTTCCGAAGAGGTCGTGAGCACACCGGACAAATCGGATCTGGCGTTCGCGTCGTAACGCCGCCCAGATCCAATCGCATCGGTGCTCGTGTCCAGGCGCGCAT
>JBEKRJ010000790.1:0-2973 GCA_049518835.1 Solirubrobacteraceae bacterium | reverse complement strand
GACCACACCGGCGAAGCGCACAGCCGCCGCGTCGAGCGAGCCCGCCGCTCAGGTGAGGTCGGCGAAGCGCGCGGCGGTCGCCCCAGCTGCCGAGCCTGCCAAGCCGCCCACGCCGGCGAAGCGCGCGGCGGTCGCCCCAGCTGCCGAGCCAGGCAAGCCGCCCACGCCGGCGAAGCACGCGGCAGCCGCGTCGAGCGAGCCGGCCACGGCAGTGAAGTCAGCGAAGCGCGCAAACCCCGCCTCGACCGCGAAGCCAACCAAGCCGGTGACGCGAGCGAAGCGTGCGGCTGCCGTGGCGTCTGAAGCTGCCAAGGCCAGCGTCGCGGGGCCCGAGCCGGCCACTGCGCCGCCCAGCCCGGACGCGGCCGGGACGCATGGGCGCGCCCCCAGTTACGAGGAGGTCGCGGCGCGCGCCTACTTCATCGCAATGGAGGAGGGCGGAGGCGACGAGGTCACCAACTGGCTGCGAGCCGAGCGCGAGCTCGCGACTGCTTGACGATCGTGTGCTCGACACGGCCGGGTCCGCGCCCAGCGAGGCCTCGGCGACCAGGACGTGGAGACATCGGGAGAGCGTGATGCTGGCCGAGCACGAGCAGCGCTTCCCGCGCATCATCGGCGACTACCTCGAGCGGCCCGCCGGCGAGTGCGGCGAACTCTTACACCGCGGGCAAGGTTAGCTCGCGCGACGAGGTCGGCCCCGAGGCCGGGCGGGCGCAGATCCGCGCGCAGGCGCGCGCCGACAAGATCCGCGTGATCACGACCCGCGACGGCGACGGTGCGATCGCCGCGCTCAACCGCGCCGTCGACGGCCGGGAGGTCCGCAACGAGCTCGACCGCGCGAATGTCCTCAGGCAGCTCGCCGCCACGGCGCGGGCGCTCGAACACGACCCCGGCCACTGGCTGCGCTCAGACCGGGGAGAGCATCTGCATCTGCCGGCGCTGCGACGCTCACATCTACATCCGCGCCGGCAAGCGGCCGGTGAGCGACGGCGAGGCGCTGTCAGAGCCATGCCCGGCGCCGTACTGCGCGCCGACCGCCGCCTGACCCGGGGGAGGCCGGTAGCTGCCGAGTCGCCGTAAGGGGCCGTTATCGAGCGCACGTAGCACCGGTCATCCCCAGAAGATTCCCGTCGGATCGCGATCGATCTTCTCCAGCAGCCACGCGATCTCCAGCAGCCTCGCGATCTCGGTCGTCGGCGCCGTGCACTCGTAGCGGTGCCAGCGGTGGTTGCGGTCACGCCAGAAGAGAGTCCACTCGCGCCGGCTTACGCTCCAACGGAGGCGGGCGACCGGGCTTCTCGTCCACTCGGGCCAAACTCCGGCCGCCACGGCGCATGACGCTCGACGAGCGTTACAGCGGGCCGGTTGACGACCGCATTCGCACCTGATGCAGCGCATCGAGCGACGGCGGCGCAGTCATGCCGCTATCGAACCACCTTCGCCAGCCCCGCTGCTGTCGCTGGGGTAGCGCGTACGTAGACGGGTCGTTGACCGGCGCTCGGCCCTTTCACTCGGGCGATGTCCGACGCGGCTGCTACCTATGTGGTCAATGGCGAAGGCAAGCGTCGACGGCGGCCGTTGGCTGGAGGGTTTGGTGGCGGACCCCAAGCCGCGGTACCGCGCCGAGGACCTGATCTACGAGGCCTGGCAGGCAGCGGGCCCGCGGCGAGTGAAGCTCGCGCGTCAGGCGCTTGAGCTGTGGCCTGACTGCGCTGATGCGTACGTGCTGCTCGCGCAGGCCGCGTCTGGCCTTGAGCGGGCGCGTGATCTGCTCGAGGAGGGTGTCGCCGCCGGCGAGCGGGCCGTGGGACGGCGGGTGTTTGCACAGGACGCCGGCGAGTTCTGGATGATTTTCGAAACGCGGCCGTACATGCGCGCTCGAGCGGCGCTTGCGGCGGTGCTGTGGCGGTTAGGGCGGCGTGAGGAGGCGGTCGATCATCAGCGTGAGCTGCTACGGCTCAACCCGCGCGACAATCAGGGTCTGCGCTACCGACAGGCCAACTGGTTGTTGGCGCTCGGGCTCTACGGCGAGCTCGATCGGCTGTTCGCTGATCACGCCGGCGATGGCCATGCGCCCGGGTTTGTGTATACCAAGGCGCTGGCGGCGTTCGCCCGCCACGGCGACGAGCGCCTGGCTCGGGAGCTGCTGGCCGAGGCGCGCTCTCTGAACCCGCACATCCCGGCGTACCTGGCCGGCCGCAAGCGGTTGCCGGAGCCACGGCCTGAGTACACGGTGTTTGGTGAGGAGAGTGAGGCGATCGATTACGCCGCGGGCGCCGGCGAGCTGTGGGCCGGCGTGCCTGGCGCGCTGGCGTGGCTAGAGTCCTGAAGGGAGCCAGACGATCGGTGCTTTACAGCTGGGCACGCGTTCACGCGCGCGACAGTAGCCCGTGGCGTCGCAGGTCTCCGCGGATTCGTTCGAGAGCCCGTCGGTCCGACGGACTGCCCGATACGACGATCCGGCGGCTTGGATCCGATGGGTCGGTGAACTGGATGTGAGAGCCGTTGGCTCTCCGAGCCATCCATCCGGCGCTGACGGCGGGCTGCACCAGGCGTCGCACATCGGGCGGTAGGCCGGCGAGCACGTCCCGCCCCATTCCACGGATCGGCGTGCCGCGGTTGACGGTTGCCACCTCGGGTTCGCGTTCGCGCTGCTGCTGCTCATCCCAGGCTCGCTGCGCCGCGGCCAGGCTGGTGAGCCGGACGGGCGGGAGCGGCGTTGACCTGAGCGACTTGCGCTTGCGCGGGTCCGGCGTCTGGCTGTGATTGGCCGGCATGTCGGCCTCATCAACTTCCGGTACGATGACACTTAGCCGGAGCTGTCTCGGTTGCTCGCCCGGTATGGCGGCTGATGAGTATTCGATGCAGGAGCTGCTCGCGCCGAAACGAGGGCCGGCGGCGAGCAATCCCGCGTGCACGGCGGACCGCAGCAGCTCCTCGATCCTCGCCTCCTGATGCTCCGGCTGCTTCAGG
>JBEKRJ010000789.1:0-3500 GCA_049518835.1 Solirubrobacteraceae bacterium | reverse complement strand
ACATCCGAGGGCCTCGGCGAGGGCGTATTCGTTGTGCCGACCCCCCTCCCGAACCCGGCGTGACCGTTTCCGATCACCGGGCTCTCCAGCGACCATGCCGCGGCAAGTCGCGGTTGAGCATCGAATCCCGCTGCGGCGATCTGCATTACGCATACCTCGCGGTCCTCCGATATTCGGTCGCCTGGGCCCCTTTGCCCTCTATGTTGCGCGAAGAAATATGTTGCGCTGCCACGTGGGGGCGTGTGAATCGGTGGAGATCGGGCTCGTCGGCGCGACATATTTTCGTGCGGTTAGAGGCTCTCGAGGAACGCGAGTAGCCGGTCGGGCGCGCGGTAGCGCCCGGGTTTTGCGGTGGTGGGCCTGGTGCGATCAAGCGCGCGTCGTTTGAGTTCCATGTCCGCGTGCAGGTACTTGTTGGTGGAGTCGAGCGACTCGTGACCTAGCCACAGACCGATCGTTGCGGTGTCGACCGGGTCTGGGGCGCGCAGCAGCCGCATCGCGGCGGTGTGGCGCAGCGTGTCCGCCAAGCTCGCGCAGCCACACGCTCAGCACTTGTCTGGCGGCGTGGCTGAGCGGCGTGCACCTTTCCTTTCTGCCCTTGCCTTCGCACCTGATCCAGCCATTGCTGAGGTTGAGATCCTGGCAGCGGAGGCTCGCGAGCTCGGAGGCTCTGAGCCCGGTCTGCACGGCGAGCAAGAGCAGCGCGTGGTCGCGTCGTCCGGTTGGGGTGCAGCGGTCGGGCGCGGCCAGAAGCGCGTCGATCTCGGGCTCGGTGAGGTAGCTGATCAGTGTCGACTCGTAGCGCTTATCGGGGATCGCGAGCACGCGCGCGATCTGTTCTGCGCACTCCGGCGCTTTCAGCGCGGCGTAGTGGAGGAACGAGTGGACCGCAGTCAGGCGCGCGTTTCTGGTCCGGACACTGTTTGAGCGCTCGTTCTCCAGATGGGAGAGGAACGCGGTGATCCTGGCCGTGTCGAGATCCTCGAGTTGCAGCTTCGACGGCGCCTTCCCGGTCTGCTCGTGGAGGAAGGTCAACAGCAGCCGGAAGCTGTCGCGATATGAGGCGATCGTGTGCGGGCTGGCGTCGCGCTGGTGTGCGAGGCGCTCGGTGAAGAATGCCTGCAGCAGCGGCGCGAGCGCGCTCACCGGCCACCCCTTCGATGACGCGGCCGGGTTGGTCGCGACCTCAACCTTCGCTGAAGGGCCGTCGGGTGCGCTCGCCCGTTCGCTGGCGCTGGAGCGACCGGCTTCTCCCAGGAGCGCTCGAGCCGCGCGGCGGCCAGCGCCAGCAGCTCCGGCGCGCCCTCGATGTACCAGTATGTGTCGGCTGGGTCGACGTGGCCCAGCATCGTGGCGAGCAGCGGCAGCTGCGCTTCGATGTCGTCTGCCTCGCGATACCAGCCCAGCAGCGTGCGCAAAACGTACGTATGGCGGACGTCGTGCAGACGGGCTTGACGGCCGAGCCTGTCGCGATCTAGGCCGGTCGCGCGGCGCAGCTGGTCGAACCACCTCCACACGTGGTGCCGGCTCGGTCGTCCTCCCCAGCCTGAGAGGAAGAACGCGGCGGGGTCGTTGGGATGAGGGCACAGCTGATCGCGCGCGCGGGTATAGCGCTCGAGCGCTTGAACGGTGCTCGCGTGAATCGGGACCTCGCGCGAACGGCCGTTCTTGCCGCGGCGCACCGTGAGTCTGCCCTCGCCCAGTTCCACGTCGGCGCGGTCAAGCGCGCACGCCTCCGATACGCGCATGCCGGTGACCGCCAACAGCCCGATCAGCGCCTCGCAACTGGCGGCGCGAAGCGGCGAGCGCGTCGATCGCGCCGCGTGCATCAGCGCCTCGATTTCCGCCTCGGAGAACAGGTATGGGATCGCGCGGCGGAACTTGGCCGGCAGCAGGTCGGTGGGCGGTACCTGATGCCGAGCGTCGAACACCTGCACGTAGCGCGCGAAGCCGCGCACGATCGCCAGCCGTTGATGCCACCACACCACGCTCGCTTGCGCTGGTTGCATCGCGAACTCGAGCGCCAGCGCGGTGGTGATCAGTTGCGCTTCGCGCTGTCCGAGGAACTCGACGAACTGCGGCAGCACGCGGCCGTGCTCGATCAGCTTGTACCCGAGCGCGCGGCGCATCGCCAAGTAGTCATCCACGACTTGGGAGAGCCCGATCATCGCTCGCTCCCCGGCCACGGCAGCGCCAGCCGCGACAGCGCTTGGCGGTCGACCTTGGCATACAGCGCCGTCGTGCGGAAGTCCTGGTGGCGCAGCAGTTGGCCGATCTCGACAAGACCCGCGCCACGCGACAAGAGCTCCGAGGCGACCGTATGGCGCAGGCGATGAGCCCCGACCCGCGCAATCCCCGCCCGCCTGCAGGCGCGCACCACGATATCGCTGACGTTCCCGGACGAGAGCCTCGTCAGCGGCGCGTGCGCGTGCAAGAACACCGCTCGGCCGAACCCGCGCGGACGACCGTGACGCAGATAGTCGGCCACCGCCTCACCGACATCAGATGACAGCGGCAGCCGATCGATCCGAGAGCCCTTGCCGCGAACCACCAACTCGCTCGCCCGCCAGTTGACGTCCTCGAGGTCCAACCCGGCGACCTCGCCGCAACGTAACCCCAGCCGCGACAGCAACAACACGATCGCGTAGTCGCGACGGCCGACCGGCGTGCAGCGATCACAGCTAGCAAGCAGCAACCTCACCTGCCCAGCCGCAATCCCACGCGGCAGATCCTCCCGCCGGCACGCGACCGACGGCACCGCCGCCGCCAGCGGCTCAGCGATCACCCCCCGCGCGTACAGAAACCGCAGCAGTGCGCGCAGCGCGGTCACCATCATCTCCGCGGACCGCGCAGAGCGCCGGCGCGCCTCGCGCAACACGAACGTGTTGACATCAGCCCCCGACAGGCGAGCCAGATCTTCAGCCAGCGGCTGTGAGCGCCCTGACAGAAACAGTCGCGCGGCCGGCTCATACAGCTCGACCGTTTTGGCAGCGACCCCGCGCTCCGAGAGCAGATAGCTGCGAAACTCCACGAGCAGTCCGTCCACCGGCGTCGGGACGGCGTCGTCGGCCGGCAGCACGCCGAGGGCGTCCAGGTAACCGAGCAACGGGCGCAGGCTCAGCGGCGAGAGACTCTTGCGATACCCCACCCGACGACGCCAGATGAAGTACCGCTCCACCGTCGCCGGAGTCAACTCGGCGAGCTCGAGTCCCTCGGACTCCATCCACCGGCTCACGTGCGCGAGCAGATACAACTGCTCCTGCGCTCGCCACAGCGAATAGCCCCGCTCGATCAGATCGACCCTAAAACCATCGGCGAATCTCGCCAACGGCCCGCTCACCAGCACACGCGCGGGCACCGGCTGCTTGGACATGAATGCCTCCTCTCAACGAATTGACAAGGAGGCAGAAGTCGATCAAGCCAGCCGAAATATGTTGCGCTCGTACGCAGCGAACAACAGGGCTGCCCACCCTGCGCGCCGTCCTCGAGCGCTATCCCTC
>JBEKRJ010000788.1:0-2983 GCA_049518835.1 Solirubrobacteraceae bacterium | reverse complement strand
GGTGTTGCCGGCGACCGCCGAGGCGTCACCCTCGGCGCGTCTCACCCAACCGCACGCCAGGCGCGTGGTGGGTGCCGACCTTGTCTTCGACAGCCGGCCGCCGATTCCTCCATATGGTCTAGTAAACTAACCTCGGCCGCGATGGCGCAAGCCGCTTTCCTCCCGCGCGTCCTGTCGATCGCCGGCTCTGACTCCGGTGGTGGCGCAGGGATCCAGGCCGACCTCAAGGCGTTCGCCGCATGCGCCACGCACGGAATGACCGCGATCACCGCGATCACCGCCCAGAACACGGTCGGCGTGATCGAGGTCCATTCGATCCCGCCGGCGACGATCATCGCCCAGGTGCGAGCGGTGAGCTCGGACATCGGCGTCGACGCCGTGAAGATCGGAATGCTCGCGACCGTCGCGACGATCGAGGCGGTCGCCGCAGCGCTCGACCTGGTGCCCGCCGGCACGCCGGTCGTGCTCGACCCGGTGATGGTCGCCGAGTCGGGCGCGGAGCTGCTCGAGCCAAGCGCCCGCACCGCGCTGATCGACTTGCTGCTCCCGCGCGCCACCGTCGTCACGCCGAACCTGCCGGAGGCGATCGCCCTCGCCGGCGCGCTACCCGGCGGCCTCGGCGACGAGCATCGCTCGGCGCAGGAGCGCGTCGAGAGGCTGGCGAGGGCGGTGCACGCGCTCGGTCCAAAGGCCGTCGTCGTCACCGGCGGGCATCGCGAGCGCGCGGTCGATCTGTTCTTCGACGGGCGGGCGGCGGTCGAGATCCCCGGCGAGCGCTATCCCGACGGCGCCGCCCACGGCTCGGGCTGCACGCACTCCTCAGTGCTGGCGGCGCGGCTAGCGTGGGGGGACTCGCCGCTGCAGGCCGCGCGCGCCGCGCAGCAGCTCGCCTCGCGCGCCGTCCGTGACGGACTCGCGGGGATCGGCGCCGGCGCCGGGCCGGTGGACGTGCTCGGGATCGGCCGTGTGTCAGCGACCGCCGCCGGCGCGCGGGATCCGGTCGCGTCCTAGAGGATGCACCACTAGTCGATTTCCGGTCACGTCGCAGCCGATTTCGGCATCTGCTCGGAGCGCCGCGGAGCTTTGACATAATCCGTACGTGCGCTTTCTGCGGATGAAGCCTGGTCATGGTGAGGTGCTGATTGCGGAAGGCGATCTCGACGTGGCCGAAGACGAGCGACTCCTGGTCGAGGAGTTTCGCCGGCAGCTGGACGCCGGCCTGTGGGCCGCCGTTCCGATGACCGGCGAGGAAGGCAAGCGGCAGGCGCGGATGATCCGCTCGTTCGAGGACATCCCCCGGGACGCCGAGCGCGTGATCTTCTTCCCGCGCGCGGCGGGCGGCAGCTAGGCCGCCGGCGGTTCGGGTGCTGCTGGCGTTTGCCGCGACCGCGCTCGTCGCCCTGGCGCTCCTCTCGGACCTGATCCTGCCGCGGCTCGAAGCAGCCTGGGCGCGCCAGCGCGCGCGCAGGCGCCGCACGCCGTCGATCCTCTACGACCCCGGACGCGAGCTGCGGGCCGAGCAGCGCGCCCGCGCGCTGCTGCGCTCGTGCGTCAACGAGGAGGAATGGGCGATGTATCGCGACCTCGGCTTCATCCGCGTATGGGGCGCGCAGGCTCGTGGCGCGGCCGACGCGGTCCGCGCCAAGCATCCGCCGTACGCCTACCTGATCTATGCGCACCGCCCGATCCTCGCTTACGTTCCCCAGACCCATCGGCTGCTCAATGAGTACTGCGTCACGTTCCCGGATCAAACTGCGCCCTACGGCAGCGAGCTGCTACCCGACTCCGACGACGTGCTGGCGAAGTGGATGGCGCTGACTGGCGACGAGCGCCGCGTGATCTCGACGGCCAACATGCACCTGCCGGGGCGTCAGCTGGATCCGGCGCAGGTGACCCGAGACCTGTGGCGCCTGACCCAGTGGGAGCGCGCCCGCCTACGCAATGCCGGCGGACCGCGGTTTCCGACCACCGTCGACCCTTCTGCTTAGTAGTGCTTTGTTAGCTCGTCGCTCGCGCTGGGGCCGGCACATCGGGAGTTGGGCGAGGTCGACCACGTGCTCGGCTCGCTGCAGATCGCCGCTCGGTGACGCCCGGAGGGGGTCCTCGGATCATGCGTTGCTCGAGCCTGGCTGCAAAACCACCCGTATATATGGCGTGTTTTGCAGCCAGGCTCGTCGGGCCCTAGCCGTCGTTCCTTAGCCTGGCGTGGTGCCGTGCCGTATTCGACCTTCCCGCCACCCAACCGCGCGACGATCGGCTCAAGCGACTTGCGCTTCCCTTCTGCGATCAGCCCCGCGCATACGGCGCCACCGCGCGCCGCTGATCTGACCGTCCAAGCCCCGACGCGATCTCGGCCATGTAGTCCTCCAGCCGTTGCTTGACGTCGGGCGCGACGTCAACGCCCGCGGCGCTCTGCTGGCTTTCCATAACAACGGCCACGCATCAACATTTGAAAACGATGGCTTGCACTGGCCCCGGCGCGATGGCCTGAAGTGGCGCCACCCGCGTCGGTTGTTGGTAGCGCTATGTTCCCTCATTGCCCGGTCGGATTGCAGCACGGCGTCGGTCGGAGCCGAGCCCAGCCGAGGCGCGCGTCGAGGCTGGAACAACGTTACAGCCGGTCATCCGACCGTCTCAGGTGTCACGTTGTGGTGGTCTGCGGGACACAACGTGACGTGCTGGGGCGCGACTTTGCCGGTATGTCACGTTTGGCGACCGGCGGGCGCTTCTGGACTCGTCAGACGCTCAGACGCGCTTCATCGACGCGAACATCTCTCCGCTGAACTCGACCGACCGTTCGCAGCGCTCGTGCAAGCCCCCGCTCAGGTAGACCAGCCACGGTCCCCATCGCGATCATGCTCGAAGACGGCGTGCAGCCACCAGAGTTCGAACAGCCCCGAGCGAACTCCTTCAACAACACGGAGCACTACTAATTAATTAGCCCGAGGGGTTGACGAGTGATCACGGGGAGTCCAAGCCCGCG
>JBEKRJ010000787.1:0-2984 GCA_049518835.1 Solirubrobacteraceae bacterium | reverse complement strand
CCACCCGACCAACCGACATCGGGTCGCGTTCGTGCCCGTCGCGCGCGACCAACAGCATGCGCAGGAGTTTTGGCACGCAGTTCGAGATGCTGTCCGTAGCGCAGCGCTCTCGATCGATCCTGACCCGCAACCTGCGGCGACCGCCGAGCTCGACGGCGACCAGCTGGTCGACACAGTCCTGTCGGAGTTGGCCGAGCAAGCCGAACCTGTCGTGCTGGTCATCGACGATCTCCACGAGCTGAAGTCGGCTGAGGCGCTCACGCAGCTCGAGCATTTGCTCGCGATTCTGCCGAGCTCTGCGCGCGTGGTGCTGTCGTCTCGCCGGGATTCGCCGATCAGGCTGCACCACCTTAGGCTTGCCGGCGAGGTCGCCGAGATCCGAGCCGGCGATCTTCGTTTCACTGAGAGCGAGACGCGCGAACTGCTTGCTACGTCTGGGATCAGCTTGTCCGATGCCGGTGCGGCTGCGTTGTACCAGCGCACGGAAGGTTGGGCGGCTGGCCTGCGCCTGGCGGTGATCTCCCTCGGCGGTCACGCGGATCCCGAGCGTTTCGTGACTGAGTTCTCGGGCAACGACAGGGCGATTGCGGAATACCTGATGGCCGAGATGCTCGAACGCCAACCGGGCGAGGTTCAGGGCATGCTGTTGCGTACCTCACTTGTTGACCTGGTGAACGGTGAACTCGCTGACCTGCTGTCAGGCCACCCAGGCTCGGAGCAGATGTTGCTGGAGCTAGAGGAAGCCAACGCCTTCGTCGTGGCGCTCGACGCTCAGCGCACCCGGTTTCGCTACCACCAGCTTCTGGCGGATTTCCTGCGCCTGGAGCTCCGCCGAACGTTGGCCGATGAGGTTCCTGGCCTCCACCGCCGAGCCGCACGATGGTTTGCCGACCACGGGCAGGTCGTCGACGCCGTGCGACATACGCTCGCGGCACGCGACTGGCCCGATGCCGCCCGGCTCGTCGCAGACCACTCGTTCAGGTGGGTGCTTGACGGGGAAGCGGGAACGATCGGCGCGGTACTGCAGGCGTTTCCCGAGGGCGCATCAGTCGATCATCCTGACCTGGCGCTGGCTCACGCGGCAAATGAACTGAACCAAGGACGGCTGGAGGAAGCGGCCGCGCAGCTGGCGCTGGCCGAGTCCCACGTCGAGAGCGCGCCACCGGCTCGCCGCCGCCGCCTCACGGTGGCGATCGCGTCCCTGCGGTTGGCGCTAGCACGACGTAGCGGTCAGTTCACCGAAGTAATCGAGCAAGTGAACTTACTTGATGCTTCGATCTCAGACGAATCGACCGATCAGATCGGGATGGGTAGTGAGCTGCGTGGGGTCGCGCTGCTGAATCTCGGGATCGTCGAGACGTGGTCTGGGCGGCTCGCCGACGCTGAGCGGCACCTCTCCCAGGGAGCTGCGCTCGCCCAGACGATCGGCCGACCCTACCTGGAGGTCGCGTGTCGCGCGCATCAAGCCTTTCCCTCCAAGCTTGTCTCGGTCGCCACCGCACGCGAGCGCGGTCGCCAGGCGGCAGCCCTGGCCGAGCGCTATGGCTTGGACGATCGGCCGATACTCGCGCCCGCATTTGGGGCGGTTGGCGGCATGGCGATCTGGATGGGCGAGTTCGACGAGGGAGAGCGCTGGCTACGCCGCGCCTGGGAGGTCGCCGAGGCACATATTGACCCGGCCGCCGCAGTGCTTCTGCACGTGGCGACGGGCATGTTGCACGCCGGTCGCGGGCAGCATCGATCCGCGCTCGAAGAATTCGCGGCGGCAGCGCGGATGGAGTCGCAGCTCACCGGTGTGCACGCTCTCGCGCCGCGGATCACCGGATGGCTAGCGGCGACGCAGGCTCGCCTTGGGATGCCAGATGAGGCGCGCGCAACGCTCACCGGATTCTCCGCCGAACGGGAGCGAATGGGTGCCCTTTACAACGCCCGTGCAGTGATCTACCTAGCGGACGGTGACCCCGCCACGGCGTTGGACGTACTCCGACAGATTCGGGAAATCACCCCCCCGGTCGTCCCCGCGTTCACCCTCGTTGAAGCGCATCTGCTCGCTGGCACCGCGCACCTACGCCTGGGGGACCAAAGCGCTGCCGCTGCCGCGGCCGAGACAGCGCTCGCGGCCGCGGAGCCGGACCGGCTGATCTTCCCGTTCGTACTTACCGAAGCCGCGGAACTGCTCGACGCGCTCCCGCGTCACGAAACGGCTCATGGCGCGCTTCTCGCCGACATCGTCGACCTGCTGCTAGGCGCATCGGCACCTGACTCCGACCGAGAGCGCCTATCGCAAGCGGAGGAGCTCAGCCCAAGCGAGCTGCGCGTGCTGCGATATCTGCCGACAAATCTGACGCGGCCCGAGATCGCGCGAGAGCTCTACGTCTCCATCAACACGGTCAACACGCACGTCCGCAACATCTATTCCAAGCTCGACGCGCGCGATCGCTCTTCCGCTGTTCAACGCGCACGGGAGCTGCGGCTCCTGTCGACCGGGCGTTCCTCAACATCGCCGAAGCAGCGCGAGCGCAATCACCAGATTCCGGCGTCGCCGGCTCACTAGGTCGGGCTGCAGCATGGTGGCGTGACCACACTGCCGGGCTTGTACACGATCCGCATAAGGGGCCGGCTCGGAGCCACCGCCCTGTCCGCCTTTCCCTCGATGGTGTCTGAGCTGACAGGCAGCGAGACCGTGCTCACCGGCTTGCTCGAGGATCAGTCCGCGTTGTTTGGCGTCGTCGGGCAGATCGAGGCGCTCGGCCTCGAACTGCTCGAACTTCGACAAATCCGGGCGAGACCGACACCGCGCGATGACCCCCACCCTATGGCGTGTGAGGCTAAGCGCACATCGCCAAACCGAAAGACGAGCGCCCATGACAACCGAAACTGTTGCCCGGGTTCCGCAGCTCGTTGGGGCGCTAGGTGCCGTATTCGTCCGTGGACGCTTACGATTCGGCGGTCGAACAGGTGTTCGACGTGTATCTATAATATGC
>JBEKRJ010000786.1:0-2989 GCA_049518835.1 Solirubrobacteraceae bacterium | reverse complement strand
TCTCAACAGGGCCTGTGTGGCCGGTCAGCGTGCCGAGTGGGCGGTGGGTCGCGACGTCCCACAGTCGAATCGTGTTGTCGGCGCTGGCGGAGGCGAGCGTCCGGCCGTCAGGGCTGAACGCCACACTGTCAACGATCCTGGTGTGGCCGGTCAGCGTGCCGAGTGGGCGGTGGGTCGCAACGTCCCACAGCCGGACCGTGTCGTCGGCGCTGGCGGACGCGAGCGTGCGGCCGTCAGGGCTGAACGCCACGCTGAGTACGGGGGCTGTGTGGCCGGTCAGCGTGCCGAGTGGGCGGTGGGTCGCGACGTCCCACAGCCGAATCGTGTTGTCGGCGCTGGCGGACGCGAGCGTGCGCCCGTCAGGGCTGAACGCCACGCTCTCAATAGGGCCGCCTGTGTCGCCGGTCAGCGGCGGGTCGAGTGGGCGGTGGGTCGCGACGTCCCACAGCCGGATCGTGCCGTCGGCGCTGGCGGACGCGAGCATCCGGCCGTCGGGACTGAACGCCACGCTCTCAGCCGCGTCGGGGCCGGTCAGCGTGTCGAGCAGGCGGTGGGTCGCGACGTCCCACAGCCGGACCGTGTCGTCGGCGCTGGCGGACGCGAGCGTCCGGCCGTCAGGGCTGAACGCCACGCTCTCAACGGGGCCTGTGTGGCCGGTGAGCGGCGGGCCGACCTCGTGCGTGTTGAGCGCGGTGAGGATCGCGCTGCGGGCGTCGATTGTCGGCGACAGCGCGTAAGCGCCAACCGCGAGCAGGCTCACGACCTCGGGATCCGTCTCGCCTATCGCCTGGGTGGCGAGTAGCTCGGATTGCGCGACGTGGGTCTCGCCGATCGCTTTCCGGCTTTGGATACGAAAGCCGATTCCCGCTAGGACCGCGATGACGAGCAGCACACCGGCTCCGGTCAGCAGGCCGCGCAGCCAACGAACCTCGCGTCGAGCCTGGCGCCGGCTTGCACGCAGGTAGTCGCGCTCGACCGGATTGATCTGATCGTCGTGTTGTGCGACCCATTTGAGGGCGTCGTCGAGCTTCGCGCCACGGTATAGGTCGCCCGCGTCGCGCCCTGCGGTGTCCCATGCGCGGGCGCGCGTGATCAGCTGCGCGTGCAGTTGTCTTCCGGCTTGATCGTCTTGGAGCCAGTCGCGATAGCGTGGCCACTCGTGTAGTAGCGCTTCGTGCGACAGCTCGACTTCGCCGTCGCTGACGGTCACCAGGCGCGCGTCGGTCAGCACTGCGAGCACCCGGTCGGCGCCGTCGATCTGGTGTAGCTCCGCGAGCGGCACGCGGCGGCGGACCGGCGCCGCGTCCTCGTCGCTAGCAAGCCGCAGCATCACGTTGCGGACCACTGCTCGCTCGCTCTCGCCCAGCTCGCTAAAGGCCCGTTCGGCGAGCCGGGCGACCGCGCCGTGGACCCCGCCGCTGGTGAGATAGCTATCAAAGCGAAGCGTGCGCCCGTCGCGTGCGCGCCACAGTTCGAGCAGCATCGCCGAGAGCAGCGGCAGTCCCCCAGGTTCGCCAGCGACGTCGGACACCA
Organism: Solirubrobacteraceae bacterium; assembly: GCA_049518835.1. Classification (GTDB taxonomy): domain Bacteria; phylum Actinomycetota; class Thermoleophilia; order Solirubrobacterales; family Solirubrobacteraceae; genus Palsa-465. The sequence continues at coordinate 1,456 of JBEKRJ010000786.1, read as the reverse complement.
GTGCCTCAACCAATGGCCGCTCGACCTCGAGTCCGGCGCGCGACGCTGGCTGTTCGATCGCACGTGTGAGCTCGTTACGGTCCATCGGCCCGACCAGCAGGTGACTGCTGTTCACGAGCTGTGCGAAATCTGGGTATGCCACCAGACGGCCGTAGAAGTCGGCGCGTAGCGATCCGAGCACCAGCGCGCGCTGCTCGTGATCGCACGCTGCCGCGACGAGCTGCTCCAGAAACGCTGCGCGCTCCTGCTCCTGCTGGCAGGCGGTGAACAGCTCTTCTAGCTGATCGACCGCCACCACGATCCGCTCACCCGGAGCGAGCCGCGCAACCGCCGCGTCCAAGCCCTCGCCGCCGAGCACGCGCGTCAGCTCCGCGCACGGATACTCGCCGGGCCGCAGCAGAATCTGCTGGCACCCCGCGCTATGCGGCAACGCACCCGCGCTCAGCGCCGGCAGCACCCCGGCGCGCAGCAACGACGACTTGCCGATCCCTGAGGGGCCGAGAATCCCCACCAGCGGCGAGGCGGCAAGCAACGCCACAACTTGTGAGACGACTTGGTCGCGGCCGCAGAAGTACTCGGCGTCGGCCCGATCAAAGCACGCCAGGCCCTTGAACGGACACACCGCTACACCCAACCCGAACGGCAGTCCTCGCGACCGCGCACGCTTCCCGATCCCGAGCGCCTCCGCGGCCGCCACGACCAGCTCCGTGCAGGTGGGGTAGCGGTCCGCGGGCCTCTTCGCAAGCGCCGTCTGCATCACAGCCTCAAGACCTGGTGGCGCCGGCGGCGGCGCGTCGAGATGCGCGAATAGAACCGCCGCATCCGTCGAGCGCTCGAACGGTCGCTTGCCCGTCAGGCACTCGTACAACACGCAGCCAAGTGAGTACTCGTCCGCGCGGCCATCGATCGCTTCGCCACGGATCTGCTCCGGGGCCATGTAGCCTACCGTCCCCCGCGGCTCAGTCGGCGACTCTGTGAGCCGCTTCGTCACCCCGAAGTCTGCGAGATACACGTGATCCTGGCCGTCGAGCAACACGTTTGCCGGCTTCACGTCACGGTGAACCAGCTCGTGCTTGTGCGCAAAGTCGAGTGCGTCAGCGATCTGCGCGCACAGCCGTACGGTCCGCTCCGCCGTTAGCGGCCCACCACGCAGCAGCGCCTTCAGGTCGCTGCCCTCGACGAACCGCATCGCGATAAACAACTGGCCGTCCGCCTCGCCGGCCTCATAGATCGGAACCACGCACGGATGATCGAGGCTCGCCGCCAGGTTCGATTCGGCCAGAAACCGCTCCCTGAACCCCTCGTCGGCCGCCAGCGACGGCGCCATCACCTTCAACGCAACCCTACGCCTCAGCCGCAAATCCTCGGCCAGGTACACCACGCCCATCCCACCCCGGCTCAGTAGTTTCTCCACCCGATAGCCGAGTAGCTTGCTGCCGACAGGTAGATCCGATCC
>JBEKRJ010000785.1:0-2991 GCA_049518835.1 Solirubrobacteraceae bacterium | reverse complement strand
CCCGAGATCACCAGCAACGACCGAACCCCGGCCGCGGCACACTCGCGCGCTACCGCGACGACGCTTTGGGCCGGCACTGCGATCACCGCCAACTCAACCGATCCCGGGATCTCTGTGACCGAGTGATACGCCTGGATCGATTGGACCACCTCGGCCTGGTCGTTGACTGGGTAGACGACCGCCTGGAATCCCGCCGCGAGGAGGTTGTTCAGGATGTCTCCGCCGACCGTCCCGCGCGTCCGAGACGCTCCGATCACCGCCACCGACCCCGGCGCCAGGAAGCTGCGCGCGGCTGCGATCGCGGCGATCCGGTCGCGCTCGTGAAAGCGCTCGAGGCCCTCGGCCGACAGCGACGTCGGCAGCTGAATCTCGATCACGTCCGGCGTCGAGCGCATCTCGACCGGGTAGCCGCTTTCGCGAAACACCCCGATCATGCGGTGGTTGTGGCGCAGCACCTCGGCCGCGAAGGTGGTAATGCCGTGTTGCTCGGCGACCTCCGCAAGGTGAGCGAGCAGGATCGTCGAGATCCCGTGCGCCTGCCAGGCGTCAGCTACCAAGAACGCGACCTCCGCGGTGTGGTCGTTGGCACGCACGTACGCGGCATGAGCAACGATCGCCGCGGGATCGCCGGTGACCGCCACCAGCCCGAACCGATCCGGATAATCCACCTTGATCGACCATCTGGTCGCCCAATCGAGATTCGCCGAGCCGAAGAACCGAAAGCCGATCGAGTCCGGCGACAGTCCCTCCAGGAACGCCCGGATCGCGACCTCGTCTTCGAGACCAACGGGACGTACCTGGACGGTCGTGCCGTCGCGCAGCGCAACGTTCGCCTCCCGCTCGCGCGGGTACAGCACGCCGCTCGAGCGAGTCGCGCTCACGACGACCACTATCGCGCACCGCGGCCCGACAGGCATCGGCCGTTGTCACGGACCCGGGATCCGCGCTGAACCCGGATTCAGGGTAGGCTGCTCCCCGGTCGCTTAGATTCCTCCGATCAAGCCGGACCGCTACTGCCGCGCCAGCACGCCATGACTGGTATCTACATCGCCGGCTCTGAAGTCGGCAGCGGGAAGTCGGCGATCGCGCTCGGGGTGCAGGAGTTGATTGGCCGCAGGTTCGCGCGCCTCGGCGTGTTCCGGCCGGTCGTGGCCGGGGACGCGCCCGACGTGTTGCTCGCGCTGCTGCGCTCCCGCGGTGCGGCTGACACGCCCACGCAAGCCTCGATCGGCGTCAGCTACGACGACGTCCACGCCGGCCAGGACGCCGCGATCGAAGAGATCGTCGTTCGCTACCGGGCGCTCGCGCGCGACTGCGACGCCGTGCTCGTGGTCGGGACCGACTTCACCGACGTCGCCGCGTCGGGAGAGTTTGCCTTCAACGCCCGCGTGGCGGCCAACCTCGGCCTGCCGGTCCTGTGCGTCGTCTCGGGCGTCAGGCGCTCGGCGAACGACGTGATCGCCGCGATCGAGCATGCGCTGGAAGCGCTGCGCGAGGCCGACTGCGACGCGGAGGCGATTTTCGCCAACCGCGTCGAGGCCGAGCTCGTGGCCGAGCTGTCCGGGCGGCTGAGCGACCACGAGCCGCCGGTGTACGTCCTCCCGGAGGTCGGGTTGCTATCCGCGCCAACCGTCGCCGACCTCCAACGAGTCTGCTCGGGCGAGCTGATCGGCGGCGATCCGTCGCTGCTCGAACTCGAGGTGCACGCGTTCGTCGTCGCATCGATGACGCTGCCCAACCTGCTCGATCGTCTCACCGACGGCGCGATCGTAATCACCGCCGGCGACCGCGCCGATGTCATCCTCGGCGTGCTGATGGCGCACCGGTCGGGCACCTTCCCGGCGCTGTCGGGGGTGATCCTGACCGGCGGGATGCGCCCCGCCCGACAAGTCGTGCGCCTGATCGAGGGTCTTCACACGACCCTCCCGGTGATGCTGACCGCGCACAGCACATATCCGACCGCCCATCTGGCCGGCACCACCCTCGGCCGGATCACAACCGAAACCCCGCGCAAGATCGACACGGCACTCAGGGTGTTCGACCAGCACGCCAACCACTCCCAGCTGCTTGACCGGATCGCTACCGCGCACCCGCACGTGCGCACGCCACTGATGTTCGAATACGAGCTGCTGGACCGCGCCCGCGCGCAGCGCAAACGGATCGTGCTCCCGGAAGGCACCGAAGACCGTCTGCTGCGCGCCACCGACACCCTGCTGCGCCGCGATGTCGTAGACGTCACCCTGCTCGGCGACCCAGCCGTCATACGCGCCCGCGCCACACAACTGCAGCTCGACATCTCCGCGGCCACCATCATCGACCCCAACACCCATGAGCTGCGCGAGCGGTTCGCCGAGGAATACGCGATCCGACGCGTCTACAAGGGCGTGACCGCCGACGTCGCTCGCGATGCTGTCAGCGACGTCTCCTACTTCGGCACGATGCTGGTCGCACTCGGGCTCGCAGACGGCATGGTTTCCGGCGCCGTTCACACGACGGCGGCAACGATCCGCCCCGCGTTCGAGCTCATCAAAGCCCGGCCCGGCATCTCAAGAATCTCGAGCGTGTTCTTCATGTGCCTACACGACCGCGTCCTCGTATACGGCGATTGCGCGGTCAACCCCGACCCCGACGCCGACCAACTGGCCGACATTGCGATCTCCTCCGCACAGACAGCCACCCAGTTCGGTGTCGAGCCACGCGTGGCGATGCTGTCCTACTCGACCGGGTCCTCAGGCCGCGGGGCGGGAGTCGAGAAGGTCCGCGAGGCGACAGCGATCGTCCGCGCGCGACGACCTGACCTCTCGGTAGAGGGACCAATCCAATACGACGCCGCGATCGATCTCGCCGTCGCCCGCAACAAGCTCCCAGACTCAGACGTCGCCGGGCGCGCCACGGTCTTCATCTTCCCCGACCTCAACACCGGCAACAACACCTACAAAGCGGTCCAGCGCAGCGCCGGCGCGGTCGCGATCGGACCCGTGCTCCAAGGGC
>JBEKRJ010000784.1:0-2996 GCA_049518835.1 Solirubrobacteraceae bacterium | reverse complement strand
GCGAACGGCGCGATGCAGCTGAGGTCCGATCAGACGCAGAAGGCGATCGCCGGTGTGGTGGCCGAGGGAGTCGTTGATGAGCTTGAAGTGGTCGATATCGAGGAACAGAACGGCGTGGCGCCGGCGCCCGTCGGCGGCACGCACCAGCGCCTCCTCTAGGCGGGCGGTGAAAAGCCGGCGGTTGGGCAGCCCGGTTAGCGCGTCGTGCAGTGCGTCATAGCGAGCGGCTTCCTCCGCATGGTGGCGGGTGATCGCCTCGCGGAGGACGTTGGCGACCGCGATCATGACCGTTTGATCGTGGCTGGTGAAGAGCGTTCGCACACGTGTGTGGACGGTAAGGACGCCGAACGGCCGTGTGCGATCGGCAAGCGTTACCCACATGCTGCTGAGCGCTCCGTGCTCGCGCACCAGCCGCTGCCACGGGAGATCGTCCGGCAGCTTGGTGTGCACGACCGACGGCTGACCGCTCCCGAGCATCCAGTCGGGCGGGGCGCCGGGCGTGAGCGTCCGCCCGATTGTTCCCGGACGCCATCCCGTGCCGGCAGCCAGGCACAAGCCGTCGCTTTCGCCGTCGTGAATCAGCACCGCGCACAGCGGGACGCCGAGAACTTCGGCGACCTGCTGGCAGGCGCCCGCGAGGAACCGCTCGAGCTGAGGTTCCTCCAAGGCGCGTGCGCCTAGCTCGGCGATCGCGGCCGTCTCACGCAACCGACGCTGCAGCGCGGCTGTGGCCTCGTGCAGCTCCGCCTCGCGAGCGCGCTGCTCGGAAATGTCAGATGTGGAGGTCCGGACCTCGGCGAGCTCACCGGTCGCTGGATCGCGCATCGCCTGAGCGGTTGTCCGTACCCACACGTGTGATCCGTCACGGCGCAGAACGCGGTAGTCAAACTGGACGACATCCTCGCCGGCCAGCAGGCGATCGTGTGCTGCGTTCGCGCGTCCGCGATCATCTGGGTGCAGAAATTCGGACGCTGGTCGGCCGATGTGCTCCTCTGGACGGTAACCGAACAGTGCGTGCGACGATGGGGAGACATACTGGTAGACGTTGTCGCGGTCGCGCAATGACACCACATCCGCCGCGCTCTCGGCGAGCGACCGGTACAGCCCTAGGAGACGGTCGGTTTCGTCGGTTTCGCCTGACCAACGAGCTCGTGTTGGGGTTGATGCCTGGTGGGCGCGGTCATCCATGGTGGGTCTGCGGTCCTTGCCGTCGGCAGACAACGCATGGTGCATTCGAGGCCGTGGCCTCCCTTTCAGGATCCTCGACAGGCAACACCCTAAGCGGACGGGGAAACCCGCCCGCACCATCCCTGGTCATAAGCACTCTCTCTGAAACTAAGCATCCGCGGTGGAGGCGTACGTCGCCTCAGCTCGCACGCAACAACAAAGCTGCACCAGATGATCGGCCGCCAGACGGAGACCCGCAGCACAAATTCGTTGCCGGTCACGTCAACCGCAGGTTCATTCCGACCGGTGCCGTCGAGCAGATGTCTGCCAAATAGACCTCGCGCCCGTCGCAGTCAGCGAGGTGCGGCTCGAAGCGCCCGCGTTCGCTGGCAGGGAGGCGCCCTTTGCAGGTAGTCTCCGACGAGCTCTCGAAGGAAGATCCATGTCGTCAACGGTCCAAGCCGGCGAGCCGCCTGTCGGGTGACTTCGGCGCGCCGCCGGCGAGTCGCCGGGGGCGTCCGTCGCCCCGGCGTGATGCCGGCTGATGGGCAGTTGGCAGGACGCTGACGCAGTGGACGTGTGCGGTGGTCATCGTGTCGGCATCGTCACAACCCTGAGCGGGCGGCACATCGGGCAAACGCACATTCCTTTGACGTCCTCTTTTATCTTTATAACGCGCGACAAGTCTCTGAACCTCTAGGCGCCGTGTCAGGACCTAAGGGCGCACGCCAGAATTATCGCTGGTTTTGACGGCGTCTGGACGCGCCTGGCGCCACCGGCTCGCCCTCGCATACTCCCGGTATTGTCGGGCGAGCCGGCGGCGCCAGCCACGCCCAGCCACTCGCCAATTCTGACCGCTAATTCTGGCGTGTGCGCTAAGCACCCGCGCGCCGAGCCGGCTGGCCCGGTGCCTGTAGCCTCGCGTGACGATGCCCGCCCAACCGTGTCTGGACCATGTGCAGATCGCCGCGCCGCGTGGCTGCGAGGCGCAGGCGCGGTGGTTCTACGGCAGCGTGATCGGCCTGCCCGAGCTGGACAAGCCCGCCTCGCTGCGGGCTCGCGGCGGTGCGTGGTTCGCGCTGGCTGACGCGCAGCTGCACATCGGGGTCGAGGAGCAGTTCGCGCCGGCGCGCAAAGCGCATCCCGCGCTGCGCTGGACCGACGCCGATCTGGAGGCCGTCGCCGAAAGGCTCGTTCGAGCCGGAACGCTGCCTCGCTGGGACGAAGAGATTCCCGGGATCCGCAGGTTCTTCGTCGACGATCCATGGGGCAACCGCCTGGAGTTCCTGGCGGCCGCCTGATCTTCGAGCCAAGCAGCAGCGAGGACCCGAGCGCGGCGCTGGTCGTCGCAATCCAGCAGGCTAGGCTCGAGCGCCATGGCGCTGATCGCTTCAGCTGTCGACGATGTGCAGGAACCGTGGGACGATGGTAGGGTCGAACTGCTGACCGGCGCCGGACAGTAGCTCGGTGCGCGCGAGCTCGTGGGTCAGTGCCTTGCGGTAGCAGCGGTCGGTGCGCATCGCGTTCCATGCGTCGCAGCAGGAGATGATCCGGGCCTCGAGCGGTATGGCTTCCCCGGCAAGTCCGTCCGGGTAGCCGCGGCCGTCCCAGCGCTCGTGGTGGGAGCGCACGATCAGGCCGACGCTGCGCAACAGCCCCCCGACCTGGTCGAGCAGCCACTGGCCCTCCACCGTGTGCGTGGCGACGATCCTCCACTCGTCCGGGTCGAGCTTGCCCGGTTTGTTGATGATCTCCTTCGGGATCGCGATCTTGCCGACATCGTGCAACAGCGCCGCGAACTCGAGGTTGCGTCGCTGCCCGGCATCGAG
>JBEKRJ010000783.1:0-2998 GCA_049518835.1 Solirubrobacteraceae bacterium | reverse complement strand
CGGCGACGTCGATCCTCGCGGGCGCCGGCGTGAATTGGACGAGGGACCCGCAGATCGGGGCCCTCGTCAGTCAGGTGGACCGAACGAGCTATGCCGGAATCGGGATTCGGTGCGTCCGCTTCCCTCTGTCTGTGGATCCAGACCGAGGCGGCCGCGCAGGTCCCGGACCTCGTCGGTGAGCGCGCCCGGATGTTTGACATCCGTTTGACAAAGCCCGAAGACGACCAGAGCGCCGGACTGGCGGGGCTCTTCTTTTACTCTTTTACGTTGATTTCCAGGCTCTTCGAGAGAGAGCAGGCCTCTTCTAACAATCCCGGAACCGCCCGTCCCGCCTCGGGATTGGACCGGGCGGGAATGGGCTCTTGTACAAGCGCAAAGCAAATCGGCAGCTGTGCACGAGTCGCCGGCGATACCCGGCGAAGCTTGAGCCGAGTCTCATCGACCTCGCAGGAACTTGCGCAGCCGATTCATGTAGTCCGCTATTTCGTCATTGCTCATGTCGGGGTATCCACCCACACAGCACGGAGTCGCAGATGGTCGGACTTTGGGTTCTCTACACCGAAGAGGTTGTGGACGATGTCCCAGATGTCGTTGTGTCTCTGCCGAGTGTCGCGGCGGCCGATGTAGAGAACGTCGATGATTCCGTCAATGCCCTCACGGTCGGGAGGACGCATCGTGAACGCCACCCTGTAGTCATCGCTGAGGTGCGCGCCGCAGACCTTCGAATCCAAGGGCCCGGAGAGTCGATACGCCAACGGACGCGGCTTCCGGTTCGGGCGCTCACACACGCTGCACGGGTCCTGTTGAAGGGCTAATGCGATGCGTCCCCAACCAGCGCCTTTCCCTCTGATCTGAGCGCGTCGACGAGCGGCTCCAGCTCACGCCGGGTGAGCACCTCCCACATCTAGTCGTTCGGCCCCCAGTCCGGTTTCGGCATCGCGGAGACGTAATCATCGCGATTGAACGGACGGGCGGCTGCCTTCTGGAGCTGCTCCACCGACCAGCCCGTCGCGTCTTCGAACTCAAGCCTAGACAGCACTTCGTCGAGCAGGCCGCGTGTGCGTCCCATCTCGCGGAGCTCCGCTACCTGCTCGGCGACGTCCAGCAGCTGAGCTTTTGCGATTGCGGTCCGGCCGTGAGTCTTCGCCGGAACTGCGGTCAGGAGACCTTTCTCAACCCACTTGTCAATCGTCGTTGTACTGACGCCGAGAATGCGCGCTGCGCTCGCCTTCCCAACCGCATCCTCGACATCCTCCTCAAGGCCTTCGATGACGTCGCCGAGTTCGGCGCGACCGGCCGGCGACATATGCCTCGCTACGCGCCGGAGTTGAACTGCGCGCCGAGCTGCCGTTTCGTTCTGCTGTGCACGACTCATCCGAGAAGAATAGCTCAAGGTGGCGTTTTTGCCGCCATTTTCGCCCACTCGATCCGCGAGCCTACTCGGTCGAACCTTTCACTGGACCGGCGCTTCGGTCCGTCGGCTGGCTCGCCTGTTCTGACGCGCCCAACCGGTTCGAGGTCGTACCGGTCTCCCGTTTCGCGCGCATTCATCAGCCGCTGACGCCGCGTGCGGCCATTCCGCTGTCCTGCACCATGGCGAGGGCTTGCCGGAGGCACGGCCTTCCGGCGGGCCTTTCGCTCAGATGCGCGCGCCGCACTCGTGGAGGGCTGAGACGTGGTCGGCACCGCCGCCCGGGTCCCTCCCCTGACCTTCAAGCTTTCAAACCGAAGGTTCGCGGGGCTGGCGAGTGCGGCGAGCTACAGAGCTCACGTCGAGCCCCGCCGCTCAGGAATCAGGACCTGTCTCTGCCCACGGGCCGGATGCTCGGGAGCGGTCCCACTTGGACTCAGAGAGGTCGATTTTGCGGAACGCCACGGCCCGCGCGTGCTCATGGGCGGCCAGGAAATCCTCGATTACGGCGTCAGACGTGCCCTTGATGACCTGCAGGCCGCATGGCACGCTCGACGTCACGACGTCGGTCGCCAACGCCGCGACTATCACCTCGCGGGTAATCGGAAACGCCGCAGGCATGGACTCGAACGCCGACCGTTCCAATTCCAAGGGTCTGCCGGCAGTCCATTTATCCGGGGTAGTCAGCCAGTCCTCGCTGCTTGTCACGACCCACCATCCCGCCAATCTGTTTGCGCCGACGCTCGTGCCGTGGACCAAGAGCGCTTCCCAGACGAGCCCCCGCACCAGTTCCAGTGCGGCGAAGTCCTCGTCGGACGCGCAGTCGGTCATGCCCCATTCGCTCGCGACTCTTCGGGTGCGGTCGTATCGCGCGGCGTCCAGGTACATCTCAGGGCGGCGCTTGATGGCCTCACGTACATCAGTGGTCACGCTGATGCGCTGACCGCTTCTCAGTTCGACCTCTTCCCACGTCATGATGCCGTTAGGGTGCAACTCGCGTATGCGCGCATGCCGAGGTCTGCTTACTGCTTCGGCGGCTGCGCGTCGCTCGTCGGACCGGCCAGCACCGCGCGGAGGGCGTCGGGGAATGGGATGGGGACTGGGTCGGCGACCTTGTACGGTGCGGACTGCCCGTCGCCGTCGGCGGACGCTGACCGCTTCGGCCGGATGCACGCGGCCTGAACAAGCGCGTCGGCGAATGGGTCACCCCCGGCTCGGCGCACCTCCGCGTTGGCCCCGACCGCCTCGCGTTTGAGCGCGGAGAACCCGCCCAGCCCCTTGTCGAACGTTCCCGCGGTCGCCCAGTCGGTGCCGACCTGCCAGGCGACGTACTGTCTGCGGACCGGCCACCCGCCGACCGGGAGGCTGGCGAGCCACACGCGCAGTGAGAGGACGGCGAAGGCGTGGCGCTCCTCGGCGTAGAGCCGTCTTTTCGTGTCCTGCAGGCGGCGCTCCGCTGGCTCTGCCTCGGCGGTCTGGTCGGTGTTGGGCGGGCGGCGGCTGCGCGGCGGCGCGCCGGGGATGCCGGGGGCCGGGTAACGGTAGCTCATCCGCTTGGCCTTTCCGCCGCGTCCGCCAGGGCTACAT
>JBEKRJ010000782.1:0-3001 GCA_049518835.1 Solirubrobacteraceae bacterium | reverse complement strand
GCGGCCCGCGTCCGCCAGCCGCTGCGCCAGCGAGCGCGTCGCGACGGCGCGGTCGTCGGTCGTCAGGTCGAGGTCGACCAGGTCCGACGTGATGATTGGGCTCATTGAGCCACCTCCGTGAGGTTGATGGTGATGGGATTGACGTGAACGACTGAGCGATCGATCTCGGCCGGCACCGGCATCCGGCTGCCCGGCAGCGACACCGCCGCCGTGGCCCAGGCGACCCCCTCGACCAGCGCCTCGGGGCCGCGGCCGCCGGCGGCGAGAAAGCCCGCCAGCATCGAGTCGCCGGCGCCGACGGTGCTGCGAGGGACGGCGACGGGCGCGCTTGCGTGCCAGGCGCCGGTTTGGTCGACGAGCACGGCGCCGTCGGCGCCGAGACTCGCGAGCACATCGCGCGCACCCGCCTCGCGCAGCGCCGCGACCGCTTCGAGCACGTCGGCGGGCGTCTTGACCTCGACGCCGCTGGCCTGCTCGAGCTCGCGGTCGTTGGGCTTGATCAAGTCCGGGGCGCCCGCGACCGCCGCGCGCAGCAGCGATCCTGACGTGTCGAGCGCCACCCGCACGCCCTGCTCGTGCAGGCGCTCGGTCAGCGACGCGTACAGCTCGGCGGGCACGCCGGGCGGGAGGCTGCCCGACAGCACGACCCAGTCCGCGCCGGCGCCGGCCGCCTCCAACAGCGCCGCCGTCAGGTCCGACAGCTCGTTCACCGACAGCTCGGGCCCCGGCTCGTTGATCTTCGTCGTCGTACCATCGGGCTCGACGATCGTGACGTTGGCGCGGACCGCGCCGACGATCGGGACCGCGCGCACCCACAGCTGCTGCGCCTCCAGCAGCGCGCGAAGCTGCGCGCCCTCGGCGCCGCCGCTCGGCAGCACCGCCAGGCTAGGGTGGCCGTTGGCGGTCAGCGCCCGGGTGACGTTGATGCCCTTGCCGCCGGCATCGACGCGGATCTGGTGGGCGCGGATCACCGCGCCGCGGACGAGCTCGGGGACCTCGGCGGTCCGGTCGACGCTCGGGTTTGCGGTGAACGTGACGATCATCGCCGCACCTCGCTGCGATCTGGGGTGGAGGTGGCGCTCGCGCTCACGCTAAGGCGAGGCTCACCGGGGACTTGCGTGATGGCGACGGCCGCACCCGCGGCTTGTGGGCCGGGGGCGCTCATGCCAGCACCACCCTCGGGCCGGCGGCCTGGATGTCGATCGCCAGCGCGGCGTCGAGGCCGTCGTCCGAGATCAGCGTGTCGACCTCGTCGAGGCCGCCGAAGCGGGCGAATCCGTCGTTGCCGATCTTGGTGTGGTCGGCCAGCACCACGACCCGCCGCGCCGCCTGCAGCATCGCCCGCTTGACCGCCGCCTCGGCAAGGTCGGGAGTCGTCAGCCCGCGCTCGACGCTGACGCCGTTGGCGCCCAGAAACGCGACGTCGACGAACGTCTCGGCGAGCACCCGCAGCGCCCACTGGTCGACCATCGCCAGCGTCTTGCCGCGGACGCGCCCGCCGACCGTCAGCACGGTCACGTTCGCCCGCGCCGACAGCGCCATCGCGATCGGCACCGCGTTTGTCACGACGGTCAGCTCGCGGTCGGACGGCAGCAGCTCGGCGAGCCGAGCCGTGGTCGTGCCGGCGTCGAGCAGGATCGCGCCGTCGGCCGGAACCTCGACTAGCGCCGCACGCGCGATTCTCGCCTTCTCATCGGCCATCGTCGCGTCGCGCGTGCTCAGGCCCGGCTCGAACCCGAGCCGCTCGATCGGGATCGCCCCGCCGTGGACGCGGCGAAGCACGCCGTGGCGCTCCAGCGAGGTGAGGTCTCGCCGGACCGTCTCAGGCGTGACGTCAAACGCCGCCGCGAGCTCGGCCACGTCCACCCGGCCGTCGTTGCGAGCGCGCTCGACGATCGCTGCGTGTCGTTCTTCCTGGTACATGCAAGTTCTCTGTCTGGTTGGGATCACTTGTTTGTTGGTGTCTTTATACGCCTGTTTATGTTGGTTGTCAAGCCGATTCGGATGTTTTCGGGCCAATACAGAGATCGGACGACAGTTTTCGGGCGCATGTACGTACAAGTGGGCGTAAACCGGGCTTTATCGGACATCAGTCGACTTCCGAGTGCGCTCGTTCTCCGCCCCTTCGGTCAGCCGCGGCGGGCGAGCGCTCGTCCGCGCCGGACGCGATACGCCTGGTCAGCCAACGGGCACAATCCCGGCGTGGCCCGTTGCTTTGTCACCCGCCGGCTGCCCGGCCCGGCGCTCGAGCGCCTGCTCCAAGCCCACGACGTCGTCGTCTGGCCCGAGCGCGTGGCGCCGGACCGATCCGAGCTGGCGGCCAGGGCAGCCGATGCCGAAGGGCTGTTGACGATGCTCACCGATCGCGTCGACGAAGCGCTGCTCGAGCGCTGCGGTCGCCTGCGAGCGCTGTCCAACTACGCCGTCGGCGTGGACAACATCGACCTGCAGGCCGCCACGCGCCGCGGGATTCGGGTCGGCAACACCCCCGACGTGCTGACCGACGCGACCGCCGACCTGGCGTTCGCGCTGTTGCTCGCGGCCGCCAGAAGGCTCCCGGAGGCGATCGCGGCGGTCCGCACCGGCGACTGGCTCACGTGGGAGCCGGGGCGACACCTCGGCGCCGCGGTGCACGGCGCGACGCTCGGGATCATCGGGATGGGCCGGATCGGTCGCGCCGTCGCCCGCCGCGCCGAGGGGTTCGAGATGACCGTGATCGGCGCCGCCGCCGGCGACCCGCCGGCGCTCGCCGAGCTCCTCCGCCGGTCGGACTACGTCTCGCTGCACTGCCCCCTCACGCCCGCGACGCACCACCTGATCGACGCCGCGGCGCTGGCCCGGATGCGCCCGTCGGCGATCCTGATCAACACTGCCCGCGGCCCGATCGTCGACCACGACCCGCTACGCCGGGCGCTGATCGACGGCCAGCTCGCCGGCGCGGCGCTCGACGTCACCGATCCGGAGCCGCTGCCCCCCGATCACCCGCTGCTGACGGCGCCAA